>URJS01000073.1 GCA_900548205.1 uncultured Roseburia sp.
CAAAAAGAGGCATGCTTGCCTTTGACGGCGGTTACATCGAAATTTATGAATACCCGCGCGCTGCGGAAGCTGTCATCACCTATACAGCGGATGGTCGCAAGGAGACGATTTCCTGCGGCAATACCGGCGATGCGCTGCGCTATGAGGTTGCCGATATGGAGCGCGCCGTCTCCGGCGAGGCAAATGAAATGCACTTAGATTATACGACAGATGTGATGGCAGTGATGACAGAGTTAAGACGCGCATGGGGACTTTCCTATCCGGAAGAACAATCACAGCAAAACATTGCTTCGACATAGAAAAAACACGAAAGACAAGGAGCACACACTATGGACTATCGTAAATTCGGAAACACGATCATAGCCAGAATTGACAGAGGCGAAGAAATTTTAGAACAGGTACGGCAGCTTGCGCACAAAGAAAATATCAAGCTCGCGAGCATTCAGGCGCTTGGCGCCGTTGACGCTTTCACCGTCGGCGTCTTTTTGACTGACGAGAAAAAATATGTGCCAAATGAGTTTCACGGCTCATTTGAAATCGTCTCCTTACACGGAACGATCAATACAATGGACGGCGAATTTTACTGTCATCTGCATATGAGCGCCGGAAATGAAAAGGGCGAGGTATTCGGCGGTCACTTAAATCGGGCAGTCGTAAGCGCCACCTGTGAAATGGTCATCACGCTCATCGACGGCACGGTCGACCGCTTCCACGATCCGCAGATCGGTTTAAATTTATTCCGTTTCTAAAACGGCCGGAGGGAACAAAGTTTCCTATAAAGGGAAAAAACGCGGAGCTCCAAAAAGCCCCGCGTTTTTCATCTGATACAAATTATACGCCTGAATATGCGGCAAACGCTCCGTCTACCGGAATACATACGCCGTTGACAAATCCGCTTGCTTCCTCGGACGCCAGAAACAGCAGCGCACCGATAAGCTCCTCTGGCTCACCGAAACGCTCCATCGGCGTACCGGCTAAGATTTTTCCTGTTCTTGGCGTGGGTGTTCCGTCCTCATTAAATAGGAGTGCATGATTCTGCGCTGTCGCAAGGAATCCCGGCGCAATCGCGTTGCAGCGGATTCCAACCTTGGAAAAATGCACTGCCAGCCACTCGGTAAAGTTTACGATCGCCGCCTTAGCTCCCGAATATGCCGGGATCTTTGTCAGCGGTGTGTAGGCATTCATGGAAGCGATATTGATGATATTCGCGCCCTTCTTATTGATCATATCCTTTGCAAAAATCTGTGTCGGCAGCAGCGTTCCCATGTAGTTTAAGCTAAATACAAAGGACACTCCGTCAGGATCAAGATCGAAGAAGGTTTTCATCTGTCCCATATCCTCCGGCTTAAAATACTCGTCGTCCGTCGTCGCTCTCGGATTGTTTCCGCCCGCTCCGTTTACCAAAATATCGCAGGTGCCAAAGTCTGCGGTAATCGCAGCTCTTGCCGCCTCAATGCTTTCCTTCTCCAGCACGTTGCACTTATAGCCCTTTGCCGTAAAGCCCTGTGCCACGATTCCGTCCGCATTTTTCTGTGCTGCCTCCTCATTCAGATCGAGCATCGCAACCTTTGCGCCGCATGCGGCGAGCGCCTCTGCCATAACAGAGCAGATTACGCCGCCTGCTCCTGTAACGACTGCTACTTTTCCTGTCAGATCGACTGTCATCGGTAATTTCATCTCTTTTTCCTCCTAAAATCAGATCTCTCTCCGCGATTCCTTACGCAAATGCTTTCTCCACTGCCTCAAATAATCCATTGATATAAGTTGCCCCAAGCGCGCGGTCATAAAGTCCATAGCCGGCTCTGCCCGTCTCGCCCCAGATCATTCTTCCGTGATCCGGTCTCACATAGCCTGTAAATCCGTTGGTGTGAAGCGCTTTGACAATCTCATACATATCAAGAGAGCCGCAGCAGGAAAGATGTGCGCGCTCCTCAAAGCCATTCTCCAGCACCGCTACATTCCTCAAATGTGCAAAATGGATCCTTCCCATTGCCGCATATTTTGCAGCCATTTTTGCAACATCATTTTTGTTCGAGCATCCCAGCGATCCCGTACACAACGTGATTCCGCTGTGCTTATCCTCCACAAGCTTTAAGAAACGGTCAATATTCTCCTCACAGGTGATGATGCGCGGCAGACCAAAAATGCTCCAGCATGGGTCGTCCTCATGAATTGCCATATTCACATCGCACTCTGCAGCCACCGGAATGATCCGCTCCAGAAAATATTTCAGATTATTCCAAAGCGCATCCTCCGACATCGCATGATACTCCGCAACCACACTCTTTAATTCTTCCCTTGTATAGCTGGAATCCCAGCCCGGAAGCGTCAGATCGCTGTCGCTCTCAAGTGGATTTACCGCATCCACCTGCTCCTGATAGTAGACAAGAGAGGTCGATCCGTCCGGCAGCACATGGTCAAGCTGTGTTCTCGTCCAGTCAAATACCGGCATAAAATTATAGCAGATACACTTCACGCCAGCCTTTGCCACACGGCGGATATTCTCACAGTAATTCTCGATATATTTGTCACGGGAGGGCTTGCCGAGCTTGATGTCCTCGTGCACCGGGATACTCTCGATCACTTCAAAATGAAGTCCGGCGTCCTCCACCTGCTTTTTCAGGCCCGCAATACTCTCCTCACTCCATACCTCGCCGACAGGCACATCATACACTGCCGTGACAATGGAATGCATTCCCGGAATCTGACGGATGTTCTCTAAAGTCACCTTGTCGTCCTCTCCGTACCAGCGAAATGATAATTTCATGTTTTCCTCCATTCCGGCGCTTTTACGCCTCATTCTTTTATCAATCGTTGCCTTTGTGCGCATCACTCCCGTGATTTTCATTCCTCGCATAGCTAGACTATATCATGCTTGTATACAAGTGTCAACGCCACTTTTCATTTTTTGTTGTTTTCACATTATTTTCATGATTTTAAACTTTTTTATAGAAATACCGATAGCCTCACTGCAAATCGCACAGTCTGATTTTCGTCATCTTGTATACAAGTTGGTTTTTGATGTTTTTGCATGCCCTTTGACATGCTCCTTCTAACAAGCTTTCCCAGCCTTTCCTTTTTCTATGTATGAAAAAAGAGATTGTAATTTTAGAAAAATCGCTTTAATATGGGAATATAAAAATAAGACGATGGAGAATTGCAATGTATGCAAAGAAGCTGACCGGCACCTCGGATGCCGTCTATCAAAAATTAAAGGAACAGATCCTGCTTTTGGAACTTCCCCCCGGCTCTGCCATCAGCGAGATTGACACTGCCGCACAGTATCATGTCTCAAGAACCCCGGTAAGGGACGCATTTAAGCAGCTTGCCGGAGAGGGGCTTTTAGAAATCCGTCCCCATATCGGCACTTTCGTATCCCTGATCGATCTGAATATGATCTCAGATATTTTATATATGAGAGAAACCTTAGAGCAGGCAATCTTCCGTGATCTGGCGTCCTCCTATGACAAATCACAGGAATTTCGCATCCGGCTCATTCTCCAAAAGCAGCACGAGCTTTTGGAGAGCGAGCTGAACGAGGATGCGCTCGGACGCGCCTTCATCCGCAGCGATAATGAATTTCACAATACGCTTTATGAGATGGCTGGGAAAAAGAATGTGATGGATTTTCTAAAAAACATCAATTCCCAATACGAGCGTTTCCGCACCTTTTCAAACTTTACAGATCGCTCAAGGCTTCTTTCGCTCTATGACGAGCATACGGCGCTCTGGCAGTATATTTCCGGCAAAGATTATGAGAGACTTTCCGACACGATCTCTCACCATATTTACGACGGCTTTAATGCAAACACGGAGATCGTCTGCCGTCATCCCGAATACTTTAAAGCGCTGCAAGCTCATAATCGTATATAAAAAAGTTCATTTGGTTCGATTTCCCCCCGATGATAAATGCGTGCGGCCTTTCGCAGCGTCGTCTAAGCCCCTGATGTTCATAAAAGCCATAATTGCAGGTGGTATCGGTAAACAGATAAAACCGTTTTAGCCCCTCCTTTCGCAGATAGGAAAGCCCCGCTTCAAACAGCTGCTTTCCGATCCCCTTTCCCCTGCACGCATCACTGACCGCAAAAAGCGCTAGTTCCGCCGGATAAGCTTCTCCCACCTCCGCCAAAAGCTCGCGGTCTATCCCATCCACACTCCGAAAAATCTTTGACACCGCTCTCCCCTCCCTCGATAAAAGCAGTGATGCGATCGCCTGTATCTGCCGGTATCTGTAACCAACCGGGCAGCGGTGCTCTTTTTTATTCTTCACAAGAATAATGCCGACCGGCTTTCCGTCAAGCACTGCAACTCTCGAAAATGTCTGGTTTGTCAGACAGCTCGACAAAAATACTCTTGCCAGCTTTCCGGCAGTCTTTGGACTGCTGAATGCATCATAATTCCATGTTTTGCGGATGATTTGCGAAAGCTCATAAAAATCCTGTTTCTGATATGCTCTGAATGTTACCATAATTTCCTCCATTTCTTGCGTTATCCTGTTTCATTTGCTATCATAAACGATACAGTAACTGTAAAGTCAAGAAAGGAATTTTGATGAAAAAACCATTCTATCGTCTCACAACCGCCCAATTCGCAAAATTACACGAGGTCAACAAACGGACACTGCACTATTATGATGAGATCGGTCTCTTTTCGCCGCGCGAGAAAGGCGAAAACGGTTATCGTTACTATGATCTCTCACAAAGCGCTGATTTTGAATATATCCGTATGCTAAAGGAGCTTCATATGAGCATTGAGGAAATAGCAAGCTTTCGAAGGCATCCCTCCGCCGATGGGTTCTTAGCGATTGCAGACGAAAAAGAAGCAGCGCTTGACGCCCAGATTGAACGGCTGTGCCGCATCCGCCGGATTTTGCACACAAAAAAAGAACAGATCCAATTTTGCAAGACGCTTACTGCACCTGACATCCGTATCGAACCGAAGGAGGAGGAGCTTCTTTTTTATCTGCCCTATGATTTTGCAGACGATGACATTTCAGAAATTTTTTCGTATGCCAAAACGGTGTGGAATGTGGAACAAATCCGCACAGGTCTCGGAAGCTTTATTTCTCTTGATAAGGTTTTCTCCCACCGCTTTTCATGCTACGACGGACTTTATACAGTGGCGGATGCCCCGCTGCCCGGCGTAAATACCCTGCGAAAGCCTGCCGGAAACTATCTGTGCGGCTATCAGCGCGGCAGCTGGGATATGCTTCCGGCGCTCTATGACAAAATGTGCGCCTATGCCAGGCAGCATCATCTGTGCCTGACAGGATATGCTTATGAAATGGGCTTAAATGAGCTTGTGATTGAAAAACCTGAGGAATATGTGACGCAGATCATGATCCAAATCAAGAAGCAGACTGATTCATGAAAATTTTCGTTGCTATCAGTTCCCATAAAAAGTATAATTTTTATAAAACAATCTACAAATGGAAAGAGAGGTTTAAGGAACATATGACAGACAAAAAAGTACTGACCATCCACTTTTGCGCACCGAAAATAATATCTGAAAAACAACTACAAACTGAAAAAAAGCGAGACATTGGATAATCGCAATTTTGATTGCGCCAATTCTGATATTACTCATCACAAACATATATTTTGACACCATATACCAGTATTTTGCGCAGATCATAGAGCCATATAAGTACACAATATTCGATATTATGGCAGTTCCATATGTTCTTCTGATTCTCTACTTAATGGCAGATTTTATGGGAAGGATTTTTCGCAGGGATTTTTGGAATCTCCATGAAAGCAATAGTTCCACGAGATATTCCAATTTCCCACTGGAGCTGTGGTTTGACAATGACTATCTGCATATCAAATATACAAAATTAACGCGCAGAGAGCCTGAAATGGCAAATTTGTTCAATACTGATAAAACATTAAGATCTGAAGAATATTGTTACAAAATCCAGGATATATCAACATTTTGCAAAAACAAAGACGCTTTAAAACAAGGGATATTTGATATTGGAGGAAGATGTCGGTGCACTGTCATCTATAAGCAGCCGGAATTTCAGCATCTGAATCTGTATAACTTTGAGACAGAATATGTGTGCAGAGTAGATACACGCAATCCTGAAACCTACGAACTGTTTACAGACATCATCAGGTGGCTGGAGCATATCGTCGGGAGAGAAATGGAAGTAACAAGCTTACCATATATCCCCGACGTTACAAACAAGAGACCCTACTAATTTTTGATTCTGAACCAATCCTTCGGAAAAACGCGTATACTGTATGACTCCTCTGCCCAAAATGGGTGTATATCCTGCAACTACATTTTTCTTTTGCAGGATATACTGCAAAACTGTAATAGCTTTTATGGCATCATGGCATGATTTTACTTTTGTAGTTTTTAAGGGCACCAGACAATACAGGACAGTACAAAGAATCTCAAAAGCGAGATTCTTTGTGCTCCCTCTATGCCCTTCTGATCGCCTCACACAGCTTGTCATGTTCCTCTGTAAGCTGCTCCATCCTCCGCTCCAGTCCGGCAAATTCCTCCGCACGCAGTTCCCTGACGATCTCTGCACTGATCTCATATAGCTTTGTAAGCCCCAGGGTTCCGCAAACTCCTTTTAACGCGTGTACCTGTGCAAGCGTCTCCTCAAATTGCCGCTCCCGATACGCGCACACCGCATCCTGCTCATGTGTATCCTCTAAAAATTTCTGCAAAAATTTCTCGTACAGCTCCCGCCTTCCGACAAATCTCGCCAAAGCCGCGTCATAATCAATTCCTGCGGCGCGCAGCGTTTTCTCATCCATGCCAGTGCCCCTTTCTTAACGCCCATTTTCTCATAAGGATTGTACTACCACAGAGATGATTGCGCAATTCTTTGTTGAAAAATGACAGACGTTTAACGCTTCATCTTTGGCTGGAACATCAGACTTGCCAGATACCCGAAAATCAAAGCCGCAGAAATACCTACCGCACTTGACTGAAAGCCCCCGATAAAAATTCCGAGAAAGCCGTTTTGGTCCACTGCTTCCTTCACGCCCTTCCACAGAACATTTCCAAAGCCAAGCAGCGGCACGCTTGCTCCTGCACCCGCAAATTCCAAAAAAGGTTCATAAATCTGCACTGCACCAAGCACCGCGCCAAGACACACCAAAAGTACCATGATCCGCCCCGGCAGAAGCTTCGTCTTTTCCATTAAAATCTGAACCAGCGCACAGATCAGTCCGCCAACCCAAAATGCATTGATATAATCCATTCTTTTTTCCTTCCTTTTGATTCTCTCACAGACCCCTGCATTCGTTTCCCACAGCTACGCATGTTCGATCACGACTGCATGGGCAATCCCCGGCACCGTCATTCCCTCATTAAAGGAAACGGTTGACAGAAGCGCGCCTGTCGGCACAAATAAAATGCGTTTCCACCTGCCCGCCTCGATCTTCTTTAAAAAATGACCGGAGAGCGTAACGGCAGAGCAGCCGCATCCCGAACCTCCGGCACCTGTTCCCTGCTTCTTTCCGTCATAAATTTCAATTCCACAGTCTGCATGCACCTCGCTGATGTCATAGCCTCCCTGTTTGGTCAGATCAAGCAAAATCTCTTTTCCGACCGTACCAAGGTCCCCGGTAATGATCTTATCATAATCTGCGGCGCTTCTTCCAAAATCCGACAGGTGACAGCAGATCACATCCGCCGCCGCCGGCGCCATCGCCGCTCCCATATTCATAGAGTCCTTGATTCCGTAATCCACGATCTTTCCCGTGGTGATCCCCGTGATCCTTGCCTTGCTGCGCACCTTTCCAAGCACAAAGGCAGCGCTTCCCGTCACTGTCCACGTTGCAGACAGCGGTCTTTGATTGGCGTATTCCAGAGGAAAGCGAAACTGCTTTTCCGCACTTGCAAAATGACTGGACGTCATTGCCACGACACGGTCTGCATAGCCCGCCGCCACACACATCGCACCGAGAGAGAGCGCCTCCCCGCAGGTGCTGCATGCGCCGTAAAGCCCGAACAGCGGCACCTGATAGTCCATCAGACCAAAGGAGGTGGCAATCGTCTGTCCAAGCAAATCTCCAGAAAAAAGATAACGGATGTCCTCCGCCTTCATCCCCGCCTTACCGACTGCCATCGAAAATGCTTCCTTTTGAAGCGTGCTCTCCGCTTCCTCCCATGTATCTGCACCAAACTTATCATCTTCTCCGATCACGTCAAAGCAATTTCCAAGCGGTCCTTCGCCCTCCTTCTTCCCAACGATGCTGGCGCTGCTGATAATATAAGGCGCTTCCGCAAACTGCAGACTCTGTTTTCCGACCTGTACACTCATATCCATCCTTCCCCTCACTTCTTTTTCTTTCCTTACTATGGTCGTCCAAAAATCGTGATACATTCTTTTTTCGCCATTTTTCTTAATATCACAGAATATATTTTTATTATTTTCCCTTGAATAAAGAATACATTGACGGTCAAAATATCTGTACTATATGATGAGTTTGCAAGGTAGGGGTTACGGTATGAAAAATGAATATATCTCAAAGGTATTAAAAGAATATAGAAAAAAGAATCATTATACTGTAAAAGACGTTTCCTTTCTGCTTGGCGAACGGTCCTTAGATGTCGCGCCAAAAACAATCTACGGATGGGAAAGCGGTCAGGCAAAGCCGAGCGCCGATATGCTCCTGACGCTCTGTGAAATTTATAATATCACGGATGTGCTGTCAGCCTTCGGATATAATGAGGATGACACATTCTTTCACGTCACATCCTCCGAACGCGCCTTGATCGAATCTTACCGCAAACATCCTGACCTGCAGAAGGCAGTCAATAAATTATTAGATTTAACCGTAGTCAGAAAAACGGGACAACAGCAATAGAATTTTTGCAAATCTTATTGCTGCTGTCCCGTTATTTTCGTTTCATATCGCGGAGCAATTCCTTTTTCTTTGCCGGAATCCGGTAGGATTCCAGCATCTTTTGGATCGCCTTATTATAAGTAAAATCATCCAGATCATTGTCAAGCAAAAAGTCATGCGTCTCATCCGGGAATTTTGCATACGCTGTGGCAATTCCCCATGCAACGCCCATCTTACGGTAATAGCCCTCATGCTTGAGCGATTCCCACACACCAAGCACATCCTTTATGTACTCCGGCACAAGAAAATGATCCATCAGCATGACCGCCACCACACGCTGTTCAAATTCGTTCGGGGAAGCCTGATACTGCATCAGGAAATCCCACACCCGCTCACGATGTTTTCCTGCTATCTTAAATGTCGCGCAGAACCCGTCGTTGACTGACCAGTCATGGATCTTTGGAATAAATGCTGCCGCATAGGAGAGCAGCTCCTCAATATCTGCCTTCGCGTAACCAATCACAAAGCCCTGTAAGCAGATTTCCTCATAGGAATCGTCTGCGGCAGTCTTAAGATAGCTGCGCCAGTCTCCGCGCGCAAGCTCCTTTGCCAGCCCCCGGAGCAGCGGAATCCGCACGCCCAGAATCTCATCGCTTCCGGGGATCAGCCCGGAAGTAAATTTCTGAAACTTCTTGTCTGCATGTGCCTCCAGCCAGCTGCGGATTTCCTTTTGCTCCATAACAAAGTCCTCTCTGTATCTCTTATTGTTCCTGCGTCTGCAATAGCGTAGAAACGATACGGTTTCCCTCCTCCACACAGCCGCTCGCCTTCTCGAACTGGATGATGCCGTGATATTCCTCTCCGTAAATCGGCGCTTCCAGCGTACTTGAGCCATAGTTATGCGCATCGAGAGGCAGCTGCCCCGCATTGATGATCGCATTGTTCCGCACAACGACATTGCGGCAGGAGGACAAATACATCGCCAGTCTCGGACAGTCGATAAACGAATTATCCTCGATCAAAATATCCTCAAACACCGGCGTCTCGGTTCTTCCGTCAGGAAGATAGACGCCCATATAAAGCTCCGCCATCTGCCATGCATTCAGGTCACAGTGCCGGATCATATTGCCGCGCAGGATCAGATTTTTTACGCCATGCCCCTCACTCCAGCGCGACTCACATCCCGTCTCGATCTGGATCGCAGCGCCCTGGATATTTTCAAACACATTATTTTCCACCAGACCGTTCGAGCCCTGCAGCAGCACGCCTCTGGCACGGTTATTCACAAATCTGCAGTTGCGGATGATATAATTCTGCGTCTGGAAACGCTTATTCCAGAGTACGGTATCGGGCGATAGATCCTTTGGCAGCGCATCCTCAAACGTCAGCACACAGCTTCTCTCCTCGGGCCGGTAGCTGACCTCACGAAGCACCGATGAAAAACCGGTCGGCGAGAGATCGGGGCCGCGCAGCTCTACCGGATAGCCTGCCTCAAACAGCACCGCCTCCTTTGTAACGCGCAGCGCTAACAGCGTGTGCGTTCCCATAGGTACAATTCCCATCGAGGAATTGTCGTGGATATTGATGCAGTCATCCCCCGCATATCCGAACTCACAGTCCTCAATGATGAAATTTCCCTGTGAATTACAGACGTGCAGGCAGTCTGTGACAGTCGAGATGCTTCGTACCGTTCCCGGACGCACCGTCACACGGCAGCCTTTTAAGTGAAGCCCGCGCATATCCCCATTCCCCACGAACCCGTTGCCCGGAGAGCCGTAAATCGTTACACCCTCCAGCGTAACATCTGTAGAATCCTCAATCGGCACCGTCAAGATACTGTACTCAAAGTGACGGAAACGGAAACAATCCCCACGCTTAAAATGTGCTTTTGTAAAACCGGCGTCTACGGTATAAAAACGCAGTACATTCTCCCCCGCCTTTTCCTGCTTTGGAAGAAAAATATTGGATAGCTCACGCACCAGCTGCTGCATCTTCTCATCAGAGGCCTCATCCCCGCTTTTTTTCACATGGTCGTTTTGGTACGGACGAAATTCAATGCCCCCCGGACATCCCGGCGTGTAGCGAGCCGCATCAAACGGTCCGACGATGGAAAAGCTCATATCAGAAGAAACGCTCTCATATTCAGGAAAGCTGCATTCTATAAAGCTTCCGTCCCCCGCCACCTTCGTTACAACGCCGACGCTTGCAAGAGGCGCCTTCTCCCAGTTCCAGTCAAGGATCAGATCCTTTACCAGCACACGCTTGCTTTTTCTGATCGAGAGATAGGAATACAGCGATTCAAAAATAAATTCACTGCCTCCTCCGTCCAAAATGAAATCCTCCATCTCATCCAGCGAAAGATGCGTATCCGTCTCGCACGATTTAAAATAATAAACGCCCTTTGGCACGATGAGCCTTGCCGCCTTTATGCTCCTGCAATAGGAAAGCGCCTCGGCGAATGCCTTGGTATTATCCCAGTCTGCCCCCACACGCACACCGAAATCTGCGGCCTTTACCACCCGCTGTGTGCGCGGAAGCTCAATCTGCATCTCATTTAACTGTTCTGTCAGTATATCAAATTTCTTTAAGTCTGTCATGTCTTTTCCTATCCTTTCACACCGGATGCAACGATACTTTGTTTCAGCTGTTTGGAGAACAGGATCGACAGCAGAATGACCGGCGTTACCGTCACGACTGCAAGCCCCATCAACGCATTCTGCTTCGTCCCCACATTGTTTGAAATATTATAAAGCGCAACATTTAACGTCCAAAGCTTCTGATCCTCCGTCACCAGCCATGCCCAGAAGAAATCGTTCCAGTTTCCGATGAACGTCTGCAATGCGATCAGAGAAATGATCGGCTTTGACAGAGGCATACAGATTTTGCTGTACAGGTAGATGCTTCCCGCGCCATCCAAAGACGCCGCCTCAAAATAGCTTCCCGGAATCTGATCAAAAAATCCTTTATACAAATACACATAAAAACCATACGGATACAAAAACGGCAGCAACAGTGCGGCATAATTATTGTAAGCCCCCATCTGACGGTACATAATCAGCTGCGGCAGCATAATGCTGGCAAACGGGATCATCATTCCTCCGAGAAAGAACAAAAGCACTGCCTTTGACGCCCGCGGTGAGAGCTGTCTGCTGATGACAAATGCGCAAACAGAGCATAAAATCACCTGCGCAACCATCGCAAAGCCGATCACGATCACACTGTTTAACACGAATGTCATAAATCCAAGCTGCGCGATGCGCTCATTATCCGGCAGGACATCCCTGATCAAATATACATCCGACTGCTTCATCCTGTGTTCCTCATCCTCGTATTATAAAGTAGTAGTGTTTATAGTCCCTCTCCAAGGACTGTATGCTA
>URJS01000074.1 GCA_900548205.1 uncultured Roseburia sp.
CCCTGTATGCAAAAATCTCATCCTTTATGCATTGTGTTTCCGAGACTACTCAAAAGACCTGTACCGTAAAAAGCTTGTATACGATTATAGCATTTTAAGGGGACTTTGAAAAGAAATAGAAAATGCAGCGACTAACCACAGGACAACAGATGATGCCATAACACGACGGTCTGGATAAAAGTGTCAATATTGTACAGGTTCATGACAATATTCTGCATGGTAAAAGCATCAGAGAAACTATAGAATCATAGATGAAAATATGAATTGGGGGAGAGGTGTCGTGTGAAAAATCGTTTTGGAACGAAGCTTATCATGGGAAAAATGAAAAAACGCTGGCTGTTTATTTTTGCAGCAGTGACAGCAGTGCTGGCAGCGATCGCCATTTTACTTCCTTCATCATCGGTACTTTATGTGGAGGGAATTGCCGTTTCGGAGGACGAAGTAGATTTTTTTATGTCTCGTGAGAAAAGCGCAGCTTATGCACATTTTGCAGATCAATATCATGCGGATACATCAGACAGGAATTTTTGCGAGACAAAATTTGGGGGAGTAACACCAAATGAATATGCGAGGGAGAGAGCTGTTGGGGCTGTTGTAGACAGCAAAAATATTTTATTGCTGGCGGAGGGGGAGGGGCTGGACGGCAGCCTTACATATTCTGAGATACAAAAGGACTGGGAGGATTTTGTGGCGTCAAGAAAAAAATCAGTCGAGGACAGCGGCATTGTTTATGGACCTGTAGAAATGACCTTTTCGGATTATTATTCCTATTATATCAGCAATGTAAAGTTGGAGCTGTTTGAACGCTACAAAGCGGACAATCCGGTGCAGGATTGGGAATTGGAGACCTATTATGAGGAACACAGGGATTTGTTTGCGCAGGGCGATACGATCAAATTAAAGGTGTACTCGATGGCAGGCGGGCAGGATGCTTATTTGGAAGAATTGTTAAAGCAGGCAAGGAATGAAATAGAAAGCTTCGGGAAGGTGCGTGCAGAGACAAAGAGCAGCTGGGAAATGTATGATGAAGTCGAGCTTGCCATAGGGGAAATGTCAAATAAGGGAGATTCACGCAGCAATGGCATATATTTAGCTGCGGCTGACGGCTTATCACAGGGAGAGGTGTCGGAGATTAAGTATGATGAATCCATAGGTTATTATATGGTTCAATATTTAGAAAGAAAGGAGGGGCAGCCAATTCCTTACGAGGAGGTAAAAAATCGCCTGCGGGATATGATTATGACTGAGCGTTTTAATGATTATCTTGCAGAAAGAAAGGAGGGGCGTTCGGTAACGATTGTTGATCACATTTATGAAAATGTAAAATTAAATTAGGGGGAATTTATGTATAAGAAAATTTTTAGTGTCTTATTAGCAGCATGTATATCCTGCGCTGCGGTATCGGTTCCTGTTTCTGTAAACGCCGGGGAGAATGAGCAGACGGCTGGGACTACCTATTATGTAGATTCTCAAAATGGAGACGATTCTAACAGCGGAACAAGTATGGATGCACCGTGGAAAAGCCTTAATAAGGTGACAAATACTACTTTTTTGCCGGGAGATAAGATTCTTTTGAAGTCTGGGAGCGTGTGGAATGGCGAGTGGCTGTGGCCCAAAGGCTCCGGTACGGAAGGAGCGCCGATTACGATCGATAAATATGGCGGTGATGCGAAGCCTATTATCAATGGCATGGGAATCGACAGAGGCTTTAATTATTCCGGCGCCGTGCATCTGAGAAATCAGGAATACTGGGAAATTCGTAATTTAGAGATCACAAACGATGATAATTTTGATGAAGATATCGATCTGTCCCGACCACAGGGGGATAACAGCTGGTCGAGTAAGGATAGAACGAGAAATGGCATTCTTCTTATCGTGGACTGCGATCAGTTATCTGCCGAAGATGACGGGATCATGGATCATATTTATATCGAAGACTGTTATGTGCATGATGTTGACGGACCAAATGACTGGAATGATACATTTACAGGAGGCATTATCTTTAACGTTATTGGAAGCTCTATCAGACCTTCGAGCAGCTTCAATGACCTTCGCATTGCGCATAATACGATTCGTAAGGTTGACCTTCTTGGAGTGACCGGATATGTTGATACCGTTCGGGGAAACGGGCAGGAAGCAATCGGACCGAATAATATGTGGATGCGCAACGTATACATCGGACACAATTATTTTGAAGATATTGCACAGGGAGCGATCGATCTTTGCGATGCAAAGGATGCAGTTGTGGAATATAATGTTGTGGACGGTTTTTTGGAGAGGTATCCGAGTTTCAGACCGACGGTTGCGCTTTATCCGTGGAAAACCGAGAATGCGGTTTTCCAGTTTAATGAAGTCTACAACGGACCGTCGACCAATGCGGATGGCAGTCCATATGATATGGACTCAGGGTTGAAAGATGTTGTTTACCAATTTAACTATTCGCACAATAATCCTTGCGGCTGGATGCTGTATATGGGAAAGAACGAGAATGATATTATCCGGTATAACATAAGCGACGACGGAGGAGATTTCATTATTAAGTATTTTCTGTCGGAATGTAAGACGCCTACCTATTTCTTAAATAATGTAATTATGTATGACGGTGCGAGAACAAAGTTTATGCATCGGGATCCGTTTAAGTCACAAACCTATTTCTATAATAATATCTTTTATAACAAGAGCACGACAACTACCACCACATGGCACGATACGGAAAAATATCTCGGCAATCTTGGAAAAGTGACTTTCAGCAACAACTGCTTTTACGAGGCGAGTGGCATTCATTCTGAATATGAACCGCACGATCCTCATAAAGTTACTGCAGATCCGCGGATGGTAAATCCCGGACAAACGCCGCAGAGGAACGAGCAGGGCATATTGAGCGGCGCGACAATTTGGGATGGTTATAAGCTTAGGGATGAATCGCCGATGATTGATGCCGGAATTTATGTACCGCAAATGGGAACGACCGACTTTTTCGGAAACCAACTCTATTATGGGAACGCGCCTGATATTGGCGTTCACGAGCTGCCGAAGGGGGAATACCATGAGCCGCCGGTCAATTTGGCGGTAACAGCAAATGCATCTTCAAACAATACACATAATTCGTTTGCTGCGCAGAATGCCGTTGACGGAAATGATCAGACACGTTGGGCATCCGCCAATTCAACGCTGCCGATCTGGCTGGAATTAGACTTTGGCAAGGAGGTTCGTTTGAACCAGCTTGTGGTAAAAGAAAATATCATTGACGGCTGGGCGTCCGACCGTATTGCAAAGTTTGAACTGCAAAAATTCAGTGACGGCAAATATGAAACATTTTATGAGGGCAGTGAAATAATTGGTACGGGGGCGGCCATTACATTTCCTGCGGTCACAACGGAGAAGCTGCGCTTTGTGATCACGGAATTACGCGCAGATACTACGGAGCACAGCAAGGGGCAGACAGATCCAAGTATTGTGGAGCTTGAAGCTTACCTGAAAGAATAAAAACGAGAGAAAAGAGGTTTTATCATGCGGGAACGTCCGAATATCGTTTTATTGATGACCGATCAAATGCGGGGAGATTGTCTTGGGATCGCCGGTCATCCCGATGTGAAAACACCGTATCTTGATAGTCTGGCAGATATGGGAACGCTGTATACAAATGCGTATTCTGCCTGTCCTACCTGCGTACCGGCGCGCGCGTCTTTGCATACGGGAATGTCTCAAAGGCATACCGGGCGTGTCGGCTATGAGGATGGGGTACGATGGGATTATGCGCATACCATGGCAGGGGAATTAAGTAAAGCCGGATATTATACACAATGTGTAGGAAAAATGCATGTGCATCCGCTGCGGAATTATCTGGGCTTTCATAATGTCCGCCTGCATGATGGGTATCTTCACGCTTACCGCGCGCCGGAGGTACCGTATTATGAAAGCCAGAAGGCTGCGGATGATTATTACTGGTGGCTGAAGCAGCAGCTTGGCGTAACAGCGGATCCGCTGGAAACCGGATTGGATTGCAACAGCTGGGTGAGCCGTGCATGGATGTATGAGGAGAAATATCATCCGACAAACTGGGTGGCGGATGAATGCCTGGATTTTCTGCGCAGGCGTGACACCGATCTGCCGTTTTTCCTGATGGCAAGCTTTGTGCGTCCGCATGCGCCGCTCGACCCGCCCCAGTATTATCTTGACTTGTACCGGAATAAAGAATTAAGTCCACCCTATATCGGCGACTGGAATGATAAAGAACGGTTGGAGCGGGAGGGGCTTAGCTATCATTCTCTTACAGGACCGCTCGACCGGACGTATGTGCATCAAATGAGGGCTGCCTACTACGCCTCGATCACGCATATTGATCACCAGATCGGGCGCATTATCTTGGAGCTTGTGGAACGCAGGCTTATGGATCATACGGTCATACTGTTTGTTTCTGATCATGGAGATATGCTGGGGGATCATTTACAGTTTCAGAAGGCAAAGCCTTATCAGGGGAGCGTTCATGTGCCGCTGTTTATTTCAGGCCCCCAAAAGTATGTGGGTGATTGGCATCGGAGGAGCGGGGAGCTTGCCGAGCTTCGTGATATTATGCCGACAATCCTTGAGCTGGCAGGTGCTCCCGTTCCGAAAAGCGTCGATGGCAGCAGTCTGCTGCATCCTTTGTCCCGCACATGGCTGCATGGGGAGCATACATTAGGAGAACTGTCATCACAGTTTATTATCACAAAAGAGGATAAGTATATCTGGTACTCGCAGACGGGAGAGGAGCAATATTTTAATTTAAAGCAGGATCCACATGAAACACATAACGCGGTCCATGAGGCTGCTTACGGGGAACGTATCGCACAGCTGCGCGGCTTTCTGATCGAAGCGTTGAGAGACCGGGAGGAAGGCTATGTCTGCGACGGAGAATTGACCGTGGGAAAAACGCCACAAACGATATTGCGGAATATCTATGACTAGTGTGCCGTAGCACTCGTATTTCACAGAATGATTTGACTCTTACAGGCCGGAAATTCATTCTGTGCCATGATGCTGAGAGTGAGCGAGACAGTACACTGGAGAAAATGGCTCTGCCCGGGTGGGCGGAGCTATTTTCTTTGACATAAGGGCGGCTCGCGAAGCGTGTCGCTCGTTGTTAGCTGTGGGAGGTCTGTGAGCGTGCAAGACCGATCACAAAATCTCGCGGTGACACACCAAAGTATTCCTTAAAACGACGTGTAAAATAAAAGGGTTCTAAGATTCCTACCGCAGCTGCGACCTCCTGTATATAAAGCTTGGGATTGCCGCGCAGCATTTCAGCTGCTTTTTCCATGCGTATAGCGTTCAGGTAATTAAATACACTGTCGCCGTATTCCTTCTTAAAAAGGCGGCAGAGGTAGCTTTTATTCAGATTTGCAGCGTGAGCAATCTCATCAAGCGTCAGCTGTTCCTGATAGTGTGCATTTACATAACACATGGCGAGCTGTACCTCTTTTTTGTATGTTTGCGAAGTAGCCGGTCTTTCTTTTTGCATAAGAGAAAGGGCTTCTAAAAGGGTGGTTTCTAAATGTGGGAGCGTTTTGGCAAGCAGCAGTTTTTGCTGATAGTCCTCCAATTGCGCATGCGTTATCTCTGTGTTTAGAGAAAACGAGGCGCTCTCTAAAATTTGCGCGCAATTTGAAATGAGGCACAGGGGATCGAGCCGCAGATCTGCCCATGCATACAAGGTTTTGTGCAAATACCGGAAAGCATCTTCCTGCCTGCCGGAGAGCAGGAAATCACAGACAGCGCCCACTGCCGCAGAAATTTCTTCATGTGGAATATCGCTGATAAAATCGATGTCTCTTGTAAAGAGGAGGGAGCTCTCCTCACTATAAAATGAAATGCGGCGTGCGCGAATGCAGGAGAGATACGCGGTGCGGCATCCGGAAAGTCCTGTAACCGGATCAGAGCAGCATAAAACAGGGTGGATTCCGAAATAAGTTGCAATCTGCCTCATCAGTGTCCTGCCCTTTTTGGGCAGAGTATCAATCAGCGTCTCGTTATCCGGGACGCAATAAAGGATTTCGTTGTGATGAGTCATAATGCTAAGCGGCGCTGTGGGAAGGGAAAGTGTTTCAGTCAGCAGCGTTTGGATGTTTGATGCAATTCTTTTTAATTTTTCGCGCTTAATATCTTCATGAAAAAACAAAGTCAGTATGACATTTTGCTGTAGAAAAAGCGGGTGAGCGGCAGTTGTCTCGGATAAATCCTCCGGTGTGATCATTTCATCCAGAAAAAAATCATGAAGCTCATTGAGGAAAAGCTTTGTGTTTTGCACCTCTAACAGCTGTTTTTGACGTAAACTTTCCTCACGATCCTTTTGCCGGTTTTGAAGATTGACGGTAATTTTATCCAGATGCTCCAAAAGTAAGTCTGCGGAAATATTTGCCTTTAACAGATAATCGACAGCCCCAAGCGTCAGGGCTTCGCGTACCAGCTCAAAATCGGAATAGTTGCTGAGCACCATGACAGGGATTTCACAGTGCTCCTGCACCAGCGCGCGGATCAGACCGATGCCGTCCATCACGGACATTTTTAAGTCCGTAATGATAATATCTACAGGATTAGCCCTTATATAAGCGAGGGCTTCTTCGCCGTTTGAGGCTGTTCCGCAGATTGTGTAAGGGGTTTTTGACCAGTCTGTCAACTGGCGAAAACCAATTTTGATCGCGGGCTCATCATCTACAAGCAAGATTTGTAAACTCATTCTAAAGATCCCTCCTTGTATCGTCTGCATGGGATTGTCAAAAAGCAGACAGTCCCGTTGCCGGGCGAGCTTTCGATTCTTACGCCGTATTCCTCGCCGTAATGAAGCTTAATGCGCTGATTCACGTTATGAACACCTATGCCGGAAGAACAGGTTTTGCCGGCGTCGGGACAAGCCTCATTTTCTGTTGCAAAGCCGCATCCGTCATCACGCAAAATAAGCTCAATCGTGTTGTCTGCAGAAAAATTACTCTCGATGGTTATGGTGATCGGGGCATCTGCACCGGAGGTACCGTGTATAATAGCGTTTTCTGCCAGCGGCTGTAAAACAAAACGCGGGATTTCATAAATCAACGTTTCTTCATTTAGGTTGTAGGTCACATCAAACATCCCCGCATAACGGATGCTTTGCAGTGTAAAGTAATGGTTTAGGTTTTTGATTTCCAGTGAAAGCGGTATCAGCTCCTGCTTTTTTACAAGGGTATGCTGCAGCAAAAAGGTCAGGGAGGTGATGCCCTGCTCCAGTATGGGAACGTCATTCATCCGTGCAACAACACGCAGTGAATTTAACGTATTAAGCAGGAAATGAGAGTTGATCTGGGATTGCAGAAAACCAAGCTCAAGATGACGCATTTGTTCCTGATTCCGCGTTTGCTGTATACTGAACATTTGAATTTTCTGCATCATGCCGTCGATCGTTTGGCTGAGAAAGCCTAACTCATCGGTGCTGGCATCTCCGATTATGATGTTTAGATCATCATCTACCGGAATACTGCAGGCAGCGATAATGTGGTTGATAGGCTGCATAATGCTTGCGTATACAAGGAGTGTTATGTATAGGCAGATAAAAATTAAAAGTACCGCAATGAGGATCAAGGCAATATTGATAGACCTTGTTTCGCCGGATATATAGCTGTAAGGAAACGTGGCTACCAGATAGTTATCGAGGTCGGCGTTATAGTTAGAAATCATGACCTGCGTTTCGCCGCTTTTATTTAAATAAGCGGTAGCAGAAAGAGGATCATTGTTTTTTTTGAGTTCTGTTAAAATGTCGCTTTCCAGACATGTGCCAAGCAGGGCTTCATCCTGCGAAGAAATAATGTAGCCGTCCGCTTGTACAAGCATGATATTGGAGTCATCACCGAATGATACATTGGTGAACAGCGTGTTGCTGAAAAATTTTTCATCCAGGTAGATCAAGATATACCCTATGTGTTCACTGGAATTATGCATATTATAAATTTTGCGCCCAAGAACGATCTTATCCTTGCTGCGGTAGGTATGGATATATTGCAGGGAGTCATAGGGGGCGGACTCATCAATATTTGCCACAAGCTCCGAAAAGCGTTTGGGGTCTATGTCGTCATACCCTAAGTCATAGACAATGTTGTGATTGCGGTCTACGATTCTTAGATTTTTCAAATAAATAGATGGAAAAGGAATTTCTGCGCGCATGCGGTTGATTGCTTTAATATCTTCTTCATTTGGAAGAAAGCCTTCAACACTTGACCTGGAGAGCATCTGCTGACAGACCTTATTGACAGAAAGCGTGTCAATATATTTGCGGAATACGTTTAGGTTTGTGATCAGATTCTGGTTTAGCAGATACATGGCCTGTTCATTGGAACAATTCAGCTTCTCATGGATCGACTGTGTGTATACATTATAAGCATAAATTCCAATACTGGTTACCGGAATGAGGGATACAAATAAAAAAATGCAAAGAAGTCTGTTTTTGATTTTTACAGTGCGTAAAAGTTCAATTAGTTTGATATTCCATAATTTTTTTCGCGGTTTCATGCAATCCCCCTTACTGAAATAAGATGAAGATCTGTTTCCGATGCTGATTCTATACTAAGCACAAAAAAGAAAAAAGTCAATATTGTATAGCTTTATACAAATTGTGTATATTCATTTTAAAGTTTAATCTAAGTATAATATAAACAACGAAAGAAAATAGATTTTCAAAGAAAGAAGGAGGAAATAACATGAAAAAAGTAATCAGTACACTGCTTACACTGGGCATATGCACGACGGCGTTGGCGGGATGCGGCGGAACGGACGGTTCTAATCCTGCGTCAGGCACAGTCTCTGTGCCTGACGGTACGGAGACCGCGCAAAATTCGGATCAGGCAGACACAAAAACGGCTCAGTTTGAGAACAAGAAGTTAAATATCGCTGTATTTGAGGGTGGTTACGGTCCTGATTATTGGAATGAGATCGTGGCTTTGTTTGAGGAAGCTTATCCGGGCGTTGAGGTGGAGATGCAGATCAGTCCTTCGATCGGCGATGTGATTCGGCCGCAGATTGTTGCCGGTAATGTTCCTGACTTTATCGTTATGAATGATAATGACACCACTGGACTGATCGCCTCTATGATCAAAGAAAGAGGGCTGCTGGAATTAACGGATGTATTTGAAGGACCGGGATTGGATGACGAGACGTCGCTTAAGGAACAGATCAATGAGGGGATTCTTGAAACATCAAAGTGCCAGCCCTATGGGGATGGTAAGATCTATCTGGCTCCTTTTAACAGCAGCCCTATGGGACTTGTTTATAATAAGACTCTGTTTGAGGAAATGAACTATGAGCTGCCCACAACATGGGATGAGTTCTTTGCACTGGGAGATCAGGCGAAGAAAGACGGCTATGCGTTGATGACCTATGCAGGAGTTCATCCGGGGTATATGGAATCCTTGCTTTGGCCGGCGCTTGCTTCGGCTACCGGAATTGAGAACGTAAACGATATTTCTAATTATGTGGAGGGCTCTTATTCTACGCCGGAGGCAATGAAGGTGCTTGAAAATATTGCAAGGATCGGTACTGACGGATATTTGCTGGAGGGAACAGCCGCACTGAATCATACACAGTCACAGACAGAAATGATGATGAACAAATGTCTGTTTATTCCAAACGGAAACTGGATGGAAAATGAGATGGCTGACGCTCCAAGGGCGGACGGTTTTGAATTTGGTCTATGGACTGCACCTGTTTTGAATGAAGGAGATGAGGCATATGTCATGACGAGTGTCGAGCAGTTTTCCATCCCTGCCAATGCCAAAAACCCGGAGCTTGCGAAAGAATTTCTGCGCTTTTTGTACACAGAGGATTCGGTGAAGCTTTTTGCGGAAAAGGCGAACGGGATTTATGCGCTTAAGGATGCTACGGAGTTGTCGAAAGGTCTTGTTTCCGATGGTATCTATAGCATGAATTCCATTTATGAGAATGGAACGTCTATGGCATTTGGTTTTGCGGCGCTGCCGGAGGGCTGCAAGGTTGTTCCGAGAGATCAGGTATTTAAGCCCTTATCCGATGTTATGACAGGAAAGATGAGCGTATCGGAGTGGGCAGAAGGCGTTGAGGAGTCTTTTAAGGAAGTAAATGCTATGTCGGGGCAGTAAAATCAAAGACGGCATATAATGCTGCGGCGGGAACGGTTTTGCTTAGGTGACCCGCCGCAGACATTTTTATAAGGGTGATCCATGAGTCGCATCATCCGTTGTTTTGGAGGGAACAATCAAATGAAAACAAAAGTTGCAGAGCCAAAAAAGGGAAAGGGAAGGAAGAAGCCTGTCGGTTTTATCTGCGCGTGTGTGCTTCCCACGTTTTTGCTCACGCTGACGTTTACGCTTATACCTACGGTCCGTGCTTTATGGCTGTCATTGACAAATGCGACGGCGCTTGGACTGAACAGCCGCTTTATCGGTCTGGAAAATTATGTGTATATGTTTCAAGATGAGTATTTTATCCTCGCTCTAAAGAATACATTAAAGTTAATGGCGTGTGTTCCGGTGATTACGATTGCGTTTGCCTTGGTTCTCGCCTTCATCATTTCACAGTCTGACCTAAAGGAACGCGGTCTGTATCGTACAGCGTTTTACTTTCCGAATATTATATCCATGACGGTTGTTGGAATCATATGGTCTTTTGTATTTCATCCGACTATGGGAATTTTAAACAGCTTTCTCAATGGCGTTGGTCTGTCGGCTTGGGCAAAAGCATGGCTGGGAGATGCGGACACGGCGCTCTGGTGCATTGCGGTGACATTGATCTGGCAGGCGACCGGTTACTATATGGTGATGCATATTGCGGCAATGGATGGGATTTCAGGAGAAATCTATGAGGCGGCTACGATTGACGGGGCAGGACCTGTACAGAAATTATTTTCCATTACTCTGCCTTTGATGAAAGATATTATCGGCATTACCTTCGTTCTTGCTCTTTCAGGAACGATTAATTTGAGCTTTACATTGTCAAAGGTTATGACAGGAGGCGGGCCGAATGGGGCGTCCTCGGTGCTGCTCCATTATATGTACGAACAGGGATTTATCAATGGTAATTTTGGGTATGCAATGGCGATCACTGTATTTACGCTGACGATTTCGATCGCCTTGTCTTTGATTTCCCGCAAACTGACTAATAACGAATCGTAAGGCAGGTGTAGACTATGAAAACAAATGAACAGAGCCGCCGGAAGGCAGTTTTCGTGCGCTGGATCGTCCGGATTTTTATGATCGCTGTCACGGTGATCATGATATATCCGCTCATATGGAATATCTATTCGTCCTTTAAAACAAATAATGAATTTCTATCGGATGCATTTTCCTTGCCAAAGGGTCTGGCATGGGATAATTATGCGCGGGCGATTGAAAAATCGAATCTTCTGGAAAATGTCGGGAATTCGGCGCTTATTGTCATCATTACGCTGGGCGTGATTCTTGCCTGTGCCGTTCCCTGCGCCTATTGTCTGGTCCGATACAGATTTTTTGGCTCTAAGCTGATCTTGAATATTTATATGGCGGCAATATTTGTGCAGGCAACCTTTATTATGATCCCGCTGTTTCTTCAGATGAATTCGCTCCATCTGCTCAATAACCGTCCGGCGTTGGCGGTACTGTACGCGACCATGCAGTTTCCGTTTGCAATTTTTGTGCTTTCCGGTTTTTTGCGCTCGATTCCGCGTGATTATGAAGAAGCCGCCATGATCGACGGATGCGGACCGGCGCGCACGCTGCTTCAGGTCATTGTGCCGATGTCAAAACCGGGGATCGTAACCGTCTGCATGATCTCTGCGATGTCTGCATGGAATGAGTTTCCGGTCGCGCTCGTCATGCTGACCGATCCGGGGAAACAAACGCTGCCGGTAGGACTTGCAAATCTGTATGAGGTCCAGCGTTATGCTACTGACTGGGGCGCGCTGTTCGCAGCGTTGGTTCTTGCGCTGATTCCGACAGTCGTGATATTTTTGGTTGGGCAGAAACAGCTCATCCAGGGGATGAACGTAGGCGGGCTGAAAGGATAATGAAAATATTAAGAGGGATAAGATGAGAACACAAGAAGAACAGATTCGATATGCGGCGGCGATTACGCCAAGTCCGCGTCAGCTGGCATGGCAGCAGCTGGAATTTTATGCCTTTATCCATTTTGGGATCAATACTTTTACAAAC
>URJS01000075.1 GCA_900548205.1 uncultured Roseburia sp.
TATCCTATATCAGATAAGCTTTGCCGTGACCATCCAGATAACTGCCGCCAAAAACAGCCAGATCCCCATCGTGCGGGTACGCTTTTCTGCGCTTTCATTTCCTCTTGCATCCTTCCTCGTACACGCTCCCGGCGCCGCGATCATCAATGCTCCCGTAAGGAGCATGACAAGCTGAATCAATAACATCGTTTTCTCCTGCCCTCCATTCACGCTTTCTCCTGCGAGTTTCCTTCAAACAACGAGCGACACGCTTCGCGAGCCACTCTTATGTTAACAAAAATGCGCTTATCTTACAGGGTTGTCCCACTCTAAGATAAGCGCCTCATTTTTCCTTAAGCTACCTTGCTCTTTGCAAGCTCTGCCAGTGCAGCAAAGCCCTCTGCATCATTGACTGCCATCTCTGCCAGCATCTTACGGTTGATCTCGACACCTGCAACCTTTAAGCCGTGCATCATCTGGCTGTAAGAAATTCCGTTCATTCTTGCCGCTGCGTTGATACGCGCGATCCACAACTGACGGAACTGTCTCTTTCTCTCTTTTCTTCCCGCATAAGAACTTGTTAAGGCTCTCATGACAGACTGCTTTGCAATACGATACTGCTTAGAGCGTGCGCCTCTGTAACCTTTTGCTAATTTTAAAACTCTGTTATGTCTTTTCTTAGCGCCTAAACCGCCTTTTACTCTTGCCATTTTACGATCCTCCTTAACTCATTCCTATAAATATGGTAAAATCTTCTTCATATTCTTAACGTTTGATGCGTCAACCATTGCCGGTTTTCTGAGATTTCTCTTTGTCTTTGTCGTCTTTTTCGTTAAGATATGTCTCTTGTAAGCTTTATTTCTCTTTAACTTTCCTGTTCCCGTTACTTTGAAACGTTTCGCAGCCGCTTTGCTTGTTTTCATTTTTGGCATGATATGTTCCTCCTTAAAATTATTACTTCTTCTCTGCCAACACCATGCTGATGCTTCTTCCCTCAACCTTTGGTGCTTTTTCCACTACTGCTATTTCGCCGAGGTTTGCGGCAAAATCGTCTAAGATATGCTTGCTGGCATTCATATGTGCCATCTCCCTTCCGCGGAAACGCAGGGTGATCTTTACTCTGTCTCCCTTGGAAAGAAACTTCTTAGCTGCATTCATCTTTGTATTCAAATCATTTGAATCAATATTAGGTGATAAGCGGATCTCCTTAAGTTCAACGATCTTCTGCTTCTTTCTGGCTTCCTTTTCTTTTCTCGCCAGCTCATACCGGTATTTGCCATAGTCGATAATCTTGCATACCGGCGGCTTTGCAGTCGGCGCGATCTTCACCAGATCAAGCTCTGCGTCCTCTGCCAGCTTCATCGCCTCTCTTGCAGACATGATGCCAAGCTGTTCTCCGTTCTCCCCAATCAGACGAACCTCTTTGTCTCTGATTTGTTCATTAATCATTAACTCGCTAATTGTACCGTACCTCCAAATAAAAAAGTGGATAGGCAGACTATCCACTAATCATTCAAACTGGGAACATCACTGTTCGCATTCCGAAATATAAACCATGAGTCACGTGATTGTGCTCCGGTGAGAGTGGATACTCTACTTTGTTTTCTAACAACTCTTAGACTATAACATACGAAAAAAAAATTGTCAATCCCTTTTATCGCCAAGCTGCGCGATGCCCTACCATGTCTTTTCCAGCTGCATCTTAAAATCAACCTGATAAGGACTGTCCTCCCTGCTCTTAATATCTTCATATACAGCCTGACGCTCTGCACTGCTTTCCCCTGCCCAGTATTCGTAACCACGCATATAGCTTGCGACTAAGTCATCCCATGATTCAAACAACGGCTGTACTGTCTGTGCGATTTCCAAGGACTTGTCAAGTGCCTCATTCTCAGAATAATAGCCTGCCAGATAATAGAAGCTCACAAGATTTAACGCACGGCAATAATCCCAGCCTGCAATTGCATCCGCTCCATACTGCTCATACATCCCATACCAGTTTACATACGCTTCCGCTTCATCGGGCGTCATCTCAAAATTCTCCAGTACAAAGGACTTGCGATCCACAGCCTCTCCCATGCCCATCTCCTCCAGATAAGCCATATTCTCTGCAAACTCTGTACGATGTCCCTCCGTCAGTGTCCAATCCAGTGTCTCATCCGCAGAAGCACGGTCTGTGACACCCCACCATTCCTCCAAAGATTCGATCTCGAGCTGCTGCGTTGTCTCATTTGCAGCAATACCTCCAAAACGGTTATAATCCCATCCGTTCATTTCTGTCAGGACTGCATAGGATGCGTTGAACCACCGAATCGTATCTGTCAGTTCCGCCGTCGTTGTATCCATGCCTTCGATGACGCTCTCTGATTCGGCAAATTTGCTGCAGGAAACCCGAAAAGACTGCGTCATTCTTTCGTTCCATTTATCACCTACATATGCGATCGCATAAAAAGCATAGTCTGTTTCCCCATACACCACAAACGCCTCTCCGCTGATGCTGCCCGATGTAACCTTGCAACGTGTGGCAGACACATTCGACATTC
This sequence comes from uncultured Roseburia sp., assembly GCA_900548205.1. Taxonomy (GTDB): domain Bacteria; phylum Bacillota; class Clostridia; order Lachnospirales; family Lachnospiraceae; genus Roseburia. Next base: position 2,523 of record URJS01000075.1, read on the forward strand.
CCGGAATTTCAAATACTTCTGCGTCTTCCTTCTCCGAGGTCTGAAAGCTTTCATCCACAAGGGTCTCCATATCGTCTATACTACTGATCTGATACCCTCCTCCTTTTGGAATCTGGAACATCAATACGCCTTCTGTTCCATTGTCATTTGCCACAATCAAAAGCTGATCCTCTCCCGTATCCTCTGACTCCCACTCCTTATTCAGATATAAGGACGCACTTTCATCCGAAAGTGCAAATTCTTTCATCTCTGCCAACAGCTCATCATCTGTTACGGCTCCTGTTCCACAGCCTGACAGCAATAACACCATGCATAAAAACAGGCTTCTCAGCATTCCTTTTATCTTTCTGTTCATCTTTTGTCATGACCCCTTTTCTTAAAATAATTAAATTATTTTTAAACCGGCGAATGTCTGTGGAAACGCAAGCATTTCTTCTATGCGTCCGCGTTCTCTTTGCCCTCATCAATGATCCTGCGCAACTGCCGCTGCTCCTCCATGGAGATCAGACTTCCAACATCAAGCACAACGATCAGCTCCTTTTTGCAGGAAGCAACGTCGTGAAAGCAATTTCTCTCGCTGTTGACAAGCACCGGCATTGGAAGCATCCCGGCATTCTCAACGTCAACGATCTCCTTTACCCTTCCGACCTCAAGTCCGACCTTCATTCCATCGACATTTACAACGATCAGATTTTCAATCTGTCCCTCCTCCACGCCAAACCGCGCGGCAAGACGAAATACGGGAACGATCTCTCCGTGCAGACGGATAATGCCTCTGATATACCGCGGCGCCGTCGGCACATTTACGACCTGCTTGCGATTGTCAATCGATTCCACATCCTTTAGCGCTATTCCGTAGTCCGTATCATTTAAAGAAAATGTTACAAGCTGCATATGCTCTCTCCCTCTTATCCTTCGTTGTTCTGCTCCTATTATAGATGTTTTTTTCCATTTGGGCAACTAAATCCTATCGGTTTTCCTTTGACTTTTTTCAGTTTTTGTTCTATGCTTTTTTCAGTAGCTGCATGCATTTTATCGCATTTTCCACGCGATAAATCGCTTTAGCACGGAAATCACAGCGACAAAGCAAAACAGAAACGAGGTTTTTATGGAACGCATCATAGATTTACATGTACATTCAACAGAATCGGACGGAACGCTCTCACCGCAGGAGCTCGTTCTCGCCGCAAAGGCTGCCGGGCTTAGCGCCTTCGCGCTTACCGACCACGATACCGTCTCCGGCATTGCAAAGGCTGCCCCCTATGCCGCTCAATACGGCATCGAGCTGATTCCGGGCATTGAGCTGTCAACCGAATATGTACTCCCGACTGCCGCCGCACAGCGAAAGGAAATTCATATTGTCGGTCTCTTTATCGACACCTCCAACCCCCTGCTCCTTTCCAAAGCGAAAGAGTTTCAGGACTTCCGCATGCTGCGCAATCAGCAAATGATCGAGGCGCTACAAAAGGAGGGCTTTGACATAACAATGGAGGCTGTCGCCGCTGAAAATCCGACCAGCGTCATCACGCGCGCCAATATCGCCCGCTACCTCTATGAGCATGGTGAAGTTACAAGCGTAAAAGAGGTTTTTGAAAAATATATCGGCGATGGCTGTAAATGCTATGTCGGACGTTTTAAGATCACACCAATGGAGGCAGTTTCACTGATTCATTCCGCAGGCGGTGTCGCTGTGCTCGCCCATCCTGTCCTCTACCGCCTGAACGCAGAAATACTCCAACGCCTTCTTGACGAGTTAAAGCCGTTTGGACTTGATGCGATCGAAGCCGTCTACGCAACCTACACTGCGGGCGAGGAGCGCCTGATGAGAAGGCTCGCAGCCGACAACGGTCTCCTCATCAGCGGGGGCTCCGATTTTCACGGAGCCAACAAGCCGTCGATCCGCATCGGCGTTGGCAGAGGCGGACTTTGCATTCCCTATGAGATATTGGAAGCCCTTAGGAATGCCCGCCAAGCGGTTCCGCAGGAATAAAGACACGCTCCGTATACACACGCTCCGGCTTTGGAACGGCGGCGATTGCCTCCTTGCAGAACTGCGCCTGTGAATCTACCAGCGCTTTTCCCCGCTTGTCTATTTTTTCGTATATGCCATTGCTCTTTAGCACATGCGCTTTCATATTATCGGACAATTCTACGGTTAAAATATGCTTTACCTTCTCCTTGATCTCATCGTCCAATACGGGGAAAAGAATTTCCACACGCCGGTCCAGATTTCGCGGCATCCAGTCCGCACTTCCCATATAGATTTCCTCGTCTCCGCCGTTTTGGAAATAAAAAATTCTGCTGTGCTCTAAAAAGTTCCCGACAATGGAACGCACATGTATATTTTCACTGACACCGTGAATGCCAACCTTTAAGCAGCAGATCCCCCTCACGATCAGATCGATCTTTACTCCCGCCGCAGATGCTTCGTAGAGCGCTGCGATAATCCCCTCGTCACAGAGCGAATTCATCTTTGCCACAATGCGTGCTTCCTTTCCGGCTCTCGCATGTGCTGTCTCACGCTCGATCAGATGCATAAACTTCCCGCGCAGCCAGATAGGCGCCAGCACAAGACGATTCCACGAAAGGGGCTCGGAATAACCGGAGAGCATGTTAAACACGGCAGTCGCGTCCTCGCCCACGGACTCCATACAGGTAAAAATACCGCAGTCGGTATAAAGCTTCGCGGTGGAATCATTGTAATTTCCTGTCCCAAGGTGCGCATAGCGGCGGATTCCCTCCTCCTCCCTGCGCACGACAAGCGCGATCTTACTGTGCGTCTTTAGACCGACAAGACCATAAATGACATGGCAGCCAGCCTGTTCCAGCTTTTTTGCCCAAACAATATTATTTTCCTCATCAAAGCGCGCCTTAAGCTCAACTAACACCGATACCTGCTTACCGTTTTCCGCCGCCTTTGCGAGCGCGGCAATGATCGGCGAATTGCCGCTGACGCGGTAGAGCGTCTGCTTAATAGCGAGCACATCCGGGTCTGATGCCGCCTGCCTGATAAAATCCACAACCGGATCAAACGTCTGATATGGATGATGCAGTAATATATCGCCCCTGCGTATTGCGTCAAAAATCTTTTCTCCCGGCTCGATCTGCGGGATTCTCTGCGGGACATACGGCGCATAGCGCAGATGGTCAAAGCCCTCGATACCGTACATCTTCATCAGGAAGGTAAGATCAAGCGGTCCGTTGATCTGGAAAATATCCTCCTCCGCCACCTTTAATTCATCCTTTAGGAAACGCAGCAGCTTCTTATCAACGGAAGCCTCTACCTCCAGCCGGATGACCTCTCCCCACTGCCGCCTTTTTAGCTGCTTTTGAATTTCCTTTAACAGGTCTGCAGCCTCATCCTCGTCGATCGTCAGATCGGCGTTCCGCATGATCCGGTACGGATATGCACACAGAACCTTATAATTTAAAAACAGCTTTGCGATATTCTTCTCAATGATCTGTTCTAAGAGAATGAATGAACGCGCATTCTCCCCCTCGCTCTCCTCAGACGGAATCTGGACAAGGCGCGGCAGCACGGAGGGAACCTGGACCGTTGCAAACTCTACGGCTTCCTTCGTATCCTTCCCATGCTTTCCTGATAAAAGGGCTGCAATATTCAACGTTTTATTGCGGATCAGCGGAAACGGACGCGACGCGTCCACCGCCATAGGCGTCAGTACCGGATAAACGCTCTGTTCAAAATAACGGTCCACAAATTCCTGCTGACGCTCCGTCAGATTTTCAAACTTTTCGATAATGTGGATATGATTGGTGCGAAGCAGGGGAAGCAGGGAACGGTTATAGGTATGATACTGACTCTCCACCAGCTCTCTCGTTTTTTCATTGATCGCCGTAAGCTGCTGCGCCGCCGTCATGCCGGCAATATCCTTCTTTTTATAATTTGCGTGCACCATATCCTTTAGGGAGGCGACGCGCACCATAAAAAATTCATCCAGATTTGACGAGGTGATACTGACAAACTTTAAGCGCTCCAAAAGAGGAATACTCTTATCCTTTGCTTCGTTTAGTACTCTCCCGTCAAATTTCAGCCAGCTCAGTTCCCTGTTTTCGTAGTACGCGTGTTGGTGAAAATCAATCTTTTTTTCCATAGGCTTCCTCCCCCTTTTAATAAGATACCCGTTTTTCCTTTATCACGGGCTTGATTCCGAATATGCTTTCAAAATAAGCTGTTTTTGCAGCAAACAGAGTTTTTTCCAGCGCAATATCCTCCTCTGTCTCAATCGTGATCAAAAGCTCCCGCTCCTTAAGCTGCGCCTTGACATTTTTAAATTTCTGCCGGTGGCTGCGGTCCATGGCATTCGACACGCGAAGGATCGCCGAAAGCTTTGCAACCGTCAGGTAGCTTTGTTCGTCCAGCCGGTCCGCAAGCTTGCCATACGCCGGAAGCGGATAGGTATTGTATAGGACGATGCTCGCCACGATCTCCCGCTCCAAATGCGAAAGCCCCATGATCTCCGACGCCATGATAATATCATAGGTGCACTGCGGCGCATTTAAAAAGCTGATATATTTGCCGCAGTCATGCAAAATCGCCGCGACGCGCAGGAGCAGCCGCTCTCTTTTTCCAAGACCGTGCTCTCTTTTGATGCTGTCAAACAAAAGCGTGGACATCTCCGTGAGGGCGTCAATGTGCGGCGAATAGCTGCGGTAGCGCTCCGACAGGCTTCTTGCCGCCGAGAGAATATCCTCCTCAAAATTATGTATCGGCTTATAGATTTTGTTTCTCTCCGCATAATCGCAGGCGATCCCGTCACTGACAAGCGCTCCCGGCGCCCAGAGCGTATCTGCCTTTAACCGCTTGACCATACATTTGCAGATCATCAGATACGGAATGATCATTCCGTCGTTTTCGTTGATGAGTCCAAGCTCATCTGCGATCTCCTCCAGCCCCTTCTTTCCAAGCTTTTCGAGATACTGCAGAAACCGTTTCACATCCTCGACCTTTTCACCGTGCTTTTTCTCCCCGCGCTGCACAAGCTCTGTCATGTAATCTCCAATAATGATCAGATACTGGATCTGCGTGTCCTTTAGATACATCGACTGAAAAACTGCCAGCTCCTTTACGACCATTTCTTCGATCTGCTGCTCATACTGCGCGAGACTGACGCTCTTTTTGGCGAGCTGCTGACGCATCCGCATCGCCCCGATTCCAAGATGCTGCGTCGTTAATATCTTCCCCTTGGAAAATAATGTGATCTGAAGCCCTGCCCCTCCCACATCGACAACCGCCGCGCTTGTTTTTATCATCTCCTCAAATTCCTCGCGCATCGCGACCGATTTATAGCTGACAAAACGATGCTCGGAATTACTTAAGACATGGACAGTCAGCCCGGTGCGAAGCTTGATCTGGTCAAGGATAAAAAGCTCGTTGCCCGCATCACGAAGCACCGCGCCCGCATATGCCTCGTAAGCGTCTACCCTATATTCCTCCATGATCTTTGTAAATCCACCAAGCGTCGCGCAAAGTGTTGCGACAAGCTCATAGCCGATGCTTCCCTTTCCATAAGCGTCCTTTCCAAGCTCAATCCTTCTGCGCACATAATCTACGCCGCGCGGCTTCCTTCTGGACGCCAGTTCAAAAATTTTCAGGCTCACCTCATACGAGCCGATATAGATTGCCGCAAATGTATGAATCGCCATATAAAGCTCTCCTTTCTCATGGTCTGCCGAGCAGATGGTCAATCAATTGCTGTGCCGCTCTCCCGGAGCGTCCGCCGTGGGACAGCTCCCAGCGGTTGGCTTCTGACAACAGTGTCTCCTCATTTATTGTCAACTGATGCTTTTTTGCAAGCGCCCTTACGATTTCTTCAAATTCTTTTTTATCGGGCTCTCCATAATAAATTGTAACACCAAAGCGCGCGGAAAGCGACAATTTTTCCTGCACGGTATCGCCGGCGTGCATATCCTCGCCGCGCTCCCCCTTATCCGAGAAATTTTCACGGATCAAATGCCTGCGGTTTGAGGTCGCATAGATCAGCAGATTGTCCGGTTTCTTTTCCAGACCGCCTTCGATCAGCGCCTTTAAATATTTATATTCCACCTCAAATTCTTCAAACGACAGATCATCCATATACAAAATGAATTTATAATTCCTGTTCCTAAGCCGGGCAATGAGTCCGCGCAGACTGCCGAGCTGATGCTTATACACCTCAATGATCCGCAGCCCTCTGCCGTAATAATGATTGGCGAGCGCTTTTACGCTCGTCGATTTTCCGGTTCCTGCCGCTCCGTAAAGCAGACAGTTATTCGCCCTCCTTCCATTAAGAAAGCTCTCCGTATTCTCAACAAGCTTTTTCTTGGCACGCTCATAGCCGATCACGTCACAAAGCTGCTCCCCGCCGGTTAAACCAAGCGGCACGATCTGCACGTCCTCTCCGCAGCTCTCTATGCCAAACGCCTGATGCAGACCAAGTGCTCCGACGCCAAAGCGTTGATAAAATCGCGTGACCTCCGCGCAAAATTCTTCTGCATCTGCCGCCCTTACAAGACCTTTACAAAGTGCGGCAAGTCCTTCCCTCACTTCCCGTCCAAAAACGTGCCCTTCTCCCGCCTCATAGGCTAAGACTGCTTCTTTACAATCCATGCCAAAGAAATCAAGCAGGCTTCCAAGATCAAACTGGAAATATTCAAGCAAAATGGAAAAATCATGCCTGGCAACCGCAGTGACAGACGCCTTGGCAGCTCCCCGGAGCTCACAGGCAAGACTGTAAGCATTTTCATTTTCTGCCAGAAAAAGCGCAAGAAAGCCCTGCCAGAGATTTCCGCTAAAGCCGCAGCGCTCTGCCGTCTCAATCAGTTCCTTTATGCACTGTGCCAGCAGACTGCGCTCCTCATCCCTCTCCCTAACGGCGCCCCCGGCAAACCGCCGCATCAGACCTGCCATGTCCGCAAATACTGTTTTCTCCGCAAAATTCCGATATAGGATCAATTCCCCAACGCTTCTCATACGCCCTCCTTTTCTGTGTGCCTTGCCGCAAAACCTCCTCTAATAATTGCCGAGGATCTTTAAGCAGATCGCCTCCTGCGACAAGCCAAACAGCGCGCTCTCCACGGCGGCATCATTTAAGTTCCCATCAAACTCTACAAAAAAACGGTAGTCCCAGTTCTTATCAGGGATCGGCCGCGACTCGATATGATTTAAGTTCAGGCCATTCTAAATAAAATGCGACAGCATCTGATAAAGTGCGCCGCTCTTATGCGGCGCTTCAAAGCAAATGCTGATCTTCTGCGCCTCTTTCACAAAAACACGGCGGTTTGTTAGGATCAAAAAACGCGTGGCGTTTAATTTCTGATCCTGTATCGCGGCATCTAAAACCTTTAATCCATAAAGCGCGGCATTCTGCGGACTCGCAATCGCCGCCGCGTTTTTCCGCCCGTCTGCTTTGATCTTTTGTGCTGCCATTGCAGTATTTTTCATACTGTGGATCTCCCATACAAAATGCTCCCGCAGATAAGCGTCGCACTGCGCCAACGCCTGCGGATGGGAATAAACATCAGTAATATCACCATACTGTGCCTCCGGCAGCCCAAGCAGCGCATGATCGATCCGCAATATCTGCTCCCCGACAATACAGTGCCCATATTCCACCAGAAGGTCATAGATTTCGGGAATGATGCCCGCCGAGGAGTTTTCAACCGGAAGCACCGCGTAAGCGGCGCGTCCTTTGGCAAGCTCCTCCATTGCATCCCTCCAAGTGTCGACATGATAGCTGCATACCTCATCCTTAAAATATTCCTTTAAGGCAAGCTGTGTATACGCGCCCTCTGCCCCCTGAAACACGACATGTTCCTTAGAACCGCAAAGCGTGTCAAGCAAAACAAAGCCTGTGCCCGCAAAGGCTCCTGTCTCCGCCAGCAGCTGGTATTGGCGCTTGCGGCTGACCGCCATGATCTGTTGAAACAGCTCATGAATGCTGTCTTTTTGAAACGGCGTCTCACCAAGTGCGGATAGTACAGAAAGCTTTTCCTCCTCACGCGCCTGATCAAACACCGGCTTCCCGCTTTTTTTCTTATACTCCGCAACCTCTCCGGCGATATCCGTGCGCCGTTTGTAAAGCTCTGTGATCTTATGGTCAATCTCATCAATCTCCACTCTAAGCTCTCTTAAATCCCTCATAACAGGCTCCCTTTTCACATACTTTTACTGTACTATAATACATTCGGAACGCAATCGCAAGAGACCCTTGCAACATCTGACAAAAAAAGCTATAATTTTGAAAGAACGATTTCTAAAAATAACGAATGATGAAAGAGGGGTTTCTTATGAAAAAACATCTGGCGCTTATCATAGCGGCTGTACTCATCGTCCTCGCGGCAGGCGGCGGAACTGCCGTGTATCTGTTAAAACGCACCCATTTTAATGACGGCTATGTCAATGGAAATACTGCGGGCAATCTCTATAACGAGGGACTTGTGTGCGAATATGACAACATGATCTATTTTGCCAATCCCTCCGACCGCGACAGGCTTTATGTGATGAACAGCGACGGCGGTAATCTCACAAAGCTCTGTGACGATTCCGTTTCCTTTATCAATGTAGATGAAAACTATGTTTACTATGTACGGAATAATCCCGGCGCATCCGGAGACTTTTCCTTCCTGAACTTTAACACGAACAGTCTCTGCCGCATCGACCGCAAAGGCGGTGAAAATTCCATTGTGATTCTTGACCCGGATCCGTCTTTGTGTGCTTCCCTTGTAGGCAACTATATCTACTACCTGCATTATTCCGAATCGGAGGGCAGCACGCTCTATAAGGTAAAGATTGACGGGTCGGAGAAGCAGCAGGTAGCTGCAAGCCCGTTTTTTACCTGCTCTGTAAACGGTCAGTATCTGTACCATAACGGAATTGATAAGGAGCACTACCTCTGGCGCTTAAATACCGAGGATGATTCCAGCGGCATGCTCTACGGCGGCAACTGCTGGATGCCGACAGTCGTGGACGACTCCACCGTATACTATATGGACTGCGACAGCAACTACGCGATCGCCCGCACCGATATTGAGACGGGTGCCAAGACCCTGCTTTGCGAGGATCGTGTCGACTGCTATAATGTCGGTTATGGTTATATCTATTTCCAGCGCAATGATCCAGAGACGCCCGCGCTCTGCCGGATGAAAACAGACGGAAGCGGCTATGAGGTGCTCATTAAAGGAAATCACATGAATATCCAGACCACCGCAGAATATGTATATTTCCGCGATTATGAATCAGAACAGACTTACCGCATGCCGCATAATAAGCCGGGAGACATCGAGCTTTTTAATCCCGGTATTGTACATGAAGAATAAAATATCACATTTTAACACAGAAATAGGGCGACGCATCTTAGCTTTAGATACGTCGCCCTATGTTTGACATAAGAGTGCCATGATTTATGTCTTCTTCTTTATTTTTCCCATCACATAATTAGTAAGGGAGTAAGCGCAAAATATTGCTACGCTGCCCATGAATCACGCTTGCACCAAAATGA
>URJS01000076.1 GCA_900548205.1 uncultured Roseburia sp.
CCGAAGAAGAAGCTAACCCCAATATGGCCAGTTAATTATTATTCAATCTACTAGTAAGGATGTTACATGTCTAGATCATCGTCATAATTTTTTTCTAGGCAGGAATAGCGAAGCCATGATACATGAAGCGAAAAGAATGAAAGGGCTAGTCCTAAACCAATTACAATTAAAAGTGTAATAGAAGGAATAAGTAATGATAGCAAAGTGGTAATTAAAATAGAAGATAAGCCAGAGAATAAAGCGACTACTATATATTTCGCAATGCGTACATTTAATAAAACAGATGTTATTAAAAATGTTATAATGCCAAGTACAAGTACAGTCGTTTTTGAGTGTGTTTTTTGATAGATAGGTGCTACTATCATAAATGAAAAAAGGATATTTTCGATTGTGATATAGGTGTATCCTTTTTTACGGAAAACTAGGGCATCATCTTCAAAATCTTTTTGGTGAAGTGCATCAATAAAGTCTCTTTTGTTCATAACAAGCTCCTCCTTGCGATAAAGAATATTAATAATAGGTTTAAACCAATATGCAATATTGGTAAATAGATAGTATCATAAATGTAGTTTGTTTACAACGAAAATATGAAAAAGAGGAGACCTAAGGTTCCTCTTTTCTTTCTTTTATAAATTCTGCATATTCGATTATTTTGTTGATCTGCTCAGTGGGCATGTTAGAGACAATGCTGACAAGCTGTTGAATTTTTGGGGAAATGGTAACAGAATATAAATTATTTGCAATTTTTTCGGAATCTTCCCATCCCATAAGATATGGAATGGAGCATTTTAAAACTTTTGATAATGGTTCTAGTATGGAAGTGGGGAGCTTTTCAATATCAGCACTTTCATATCGATAGATTGTAGCACGGGAAACACCTAATGCTTTTGCTACATCTTCGGCGGAAAGTCCCATTTCTTTTCTACGGGATTTTATACGTTCATAAATTTCCATGTAAAATTACCACCTTTCGTATAAAATATAGCACAGGTGTATCAAAAACGCAACATATAAACAATAAAAGAAGAAAAAAGTATCAAAAATGAGAAAAATATATTGACATTAAAGCATGGTAGTGGTATTGTAAAAATATGAAAAGTCGCATTTTTGAGATTTTGGAAAGGAGAAGAAAGTGTGTGATATAGGAAAATTAAAAGGAAAAATTATTGAAAATGGGCTGAATCAGGAAAAGCTTTCACGAAAAGTAGGAATGAATCGCAGTACATTGAATAGAAGATTGCAGGATGGAGAGACATTTACAATAGGAGAGGTTAATAAGATAGTAGAGGTGTTGAATTTGACAAAAGAAGAGGCTATGGCAATTTTTTTTGTCTAAGAAGTCTCATAAATGCGACTTCATTAAAAAATAAAAGATAAGATAGATTATAAGGATGGGGGAAAGGGAAGAAAAGTGAGAGATATAACGATTTCAGTAAGTGATGATGTTTACTACACATTACAGGCATATGCCTTATATTTAAGAAAGCAGGAGCAGGAATTGTATTCTAATACAGAGCGTGAGGCTTCGGATGATTGGATGGTAGAGGATGTGGTGATGCTTGGCATTAGAGATCGCATGGCGATCTTTCGTATGATGCAGGAGGTGGGGTGAATAAGTGGGAACGATTATCATTAAGAATATGACGACACTGACAGATTTTGCAGCGGTTATGCGGGTGGAATTGTATATGGCGCACGCAATTGAATTGGTGGAAGAAGGAGGATTTTAGTTTGAAAAGGATAAGACGGTCGCAGGAAAGTGTGTGATTGCGATTATCGAAAGGATGGATAGTACTTTATGAACACAATAATAGTAATGGTGATTGGAATGGCGGTCGTGTATATGATGACGAGCATGGAATGGACTGATTATTATAGGCGTAACAAACTGTCGGAGCATGATGCGGGTCAGAAATATAAATGCACCATAAAAATTCACATGGCACATCAGCCGGATTTGTGTTTGGAATTGTATGCGGATGCTTCTTATGAAAGATTATCGGATATTTTCCGGTCAGAGTACATGAAAAGACGCGGGAGATATTACATTTTCAGCTATCAGAATGTACGGTATATGATCGCGTACAGTGAAATTGCGATGATAGAATTGACACGGCGCTGCAATTTCGTTCAGGAGGATGAAGCAGAGTGAAGGGATGCAGATTGAAAAGGCGGTGAAGATAATCGATGAAGTTTGATGATATTAAGTTGGGTGAGGATGCATTTGGGCTTGGGGATGTAAGTGAGGATGCGTTTCAGTGTCTGGATGCGATAGAAAGTAATATCCGGCATATAAAGGACAGATACATTGAGCTTGGATTTCATTTAAGACAGATGCGGGAGTGGATGTATTACATAGAAATGGGGTATTCGGATTTTTATGAATGCGTGGAGGCAAATTTCCATCTGGATAAGTCGGCAGCATCCCGCTGTATCGGTGTCTGGGAGGAGTTTGCGGATCAGAGAGAAAAACGAGTTTTGGACGAATACGCGGGTTACTCCTATTCGCAGCTGGTGGAGATGCTTCCTTTAAAGAAAAGTCAGAGAAAGAAAGTAACCGTGGATATGTCCGTGGCGCAGATCAGGGCGTATAAGAAGTCTTTAAAAGTACCAAAGGACAAGCCGGAGAAAGAAACAGTTGCGACGTCGCAACAGAAAGAACAGGAAATACCGGAGGTATTGACAGAGGAAAAGGCAGTGCCGGAAACTGTGGCATCACAGCAGGAGGAAGTTGTGGAGCAGGAGGAGATACAGTCACCATTTCCGGATTTAAAGAACATGACAGAGCGTGAGGAGTTTGTAGACAGCTACAAGGATTGGAGAATCTGGTGCAAAAATGAACTGACGGAAGAAACGTTTTACCGTTATGATCTCCCGGATGGTGCAGCGATCGTGATAAAAAGTTATCTTTCCCATCCGTCATGGATGATCCAGGAAAGTGAGAGGACAGAGCTTTATCTTTTAACGCCGGGTTACCGTTATTTTGCAGACTGTAAACAGAACATGTCATATGTAAAAAATTACTTAAAGGATTTGAAGATGAAATCATCTGGTAGGAAAAAGAAATAAACGTGTCTGTCCCGGTGGAAGTATGACCGTAGCATCAAAGCAGGACAGATGATCGGCTTGGAAACAAGCTGTACTGGTTTGGAAACGAACTGGAAAAAAAGAAAAAGGACTTTGTGGCGGCAACCACAAAGCCCTGCGGAAACATTCTGTATAGAAATGCCCCAAACAATAGATTTATCTTAAGGCATTTCTATAAAAAGTTCAATCAGAACTTGTGTTTTCCATTTTTGAGCACATTGACAACTGAATGAAATCGGACGGGAGGAGGTGTGAAAATCAGAACCTTCAGAAAGACCCATGGACGGGAATAAAACGTAACGATTTTTAGGGACTATTTGTCCCTTATAAGCGCAGGAGAAGAAGCTTTTTCGTTTTGTAATAAGTCAAGAAAAGAAAGCTTGCTCTCAAAGACTAAGCGACCAATTTCGTAGATAGTGCCGATTGATTTATTTTCTGGTGTCTCGATAATGTGTCCGCATTTAGTGTGACGAAAAGAGATGCCATCAAAGTAAATTTCTTTATAAAAGCTAGAACAATCATAGAGATATTCTGGGTAGAAAATGGCAGTGGTATCTAGGATGCCGCTTGTAGAGGAATGATAACCATTTTTAATAAATAAAAGATTAAATTGCGGATATAGGAAACCTCCCCAGTGATTGCGTTCATCTGAAATAAATGGATTATTTACGGAATATCCGATATTGCTTAATGACCGAATAAGGCGTTCTCGTTCCCACGGTCTGGAAATAGTTGGATGGTGTGCAATATCAAAAGCAATGGAATTATTTGTTTTGCTAGTAATTAAGTTGCAGGTAGAAAGTATACCGCACTTAGGGCATTTGATGCGGTTGTTTAGGAGTATTGGAAAGTATGAATATGAGGAATTTCCTTTTATGGGATACTGGAGAATATAATGCTGCTCATCTAGTGCAAGAATACGCAAAATTTTATTTATTGCATTTAAGCGTAACATGTTTGGGTTTTGAACGTTTGCTGGGTAGGAGTACGACAAAATATCTTTGATAAAAGAAAGATAAGAATTGTGGATTTCGTATAATTCATTTTTTGAAGATTGTGTTTTCTTAGAATGTGTGCGGGAGAGAAGATCTTTAAAAAGCATAGGAACTCCTTTCTGAAAGAGGGTGAAATATGGTAATCATTTTTATTGTGATGTTGGTATACATAGTAATTTTACAAAAAAGAATAAAGCATGTCAATCGGCATGAGGAAAAGAGACAAAGAAGTAGGGTAATTTTGTATGAGACGGGAAGAAAATTACTGGAAATTGAAATTGGATGTATCGAAAAAGGAAAGAAAAGTGAAAGGGATGTGCTTTTACAGCTTGAGATAGTAAAGTATATCAAAGATTATTTACTTAAGGCTATGAGAGATGGAAATTTTGATGAGTGGGGAAAAGATGCAATGCATGGCTATGTGGTGCAGGAATACCCGGAAATATTTGAGGTCTTTGAAAAAGAGCGATAGTGAGAGTAGCTTTTAAAAGCCTGCGTTTATAAGGGATAAATAACAAATTTATTCCGAAAAATTGGGAAAGGAGGGAAAGTCCAATGAAGTATATTGCAGAACATTTTGGTCCGGCGATGATCGCGTTTGCCATTTTTATTGCACTTGGAGCGCTCATTGTTGCAATGCTGTCAGGTGACAGCTATGTGGCAGAGCAGTTTCGGAGCGCGTTTCAGAACTTCTTCAACGGAATGAACAGCATTCCGGGTATGCCAGGAGCGTAAAACAGTGCATGAGAAACCGGATGATTTACCCATTGGGTAGGTGAAAAGACGCCGGAGCATATCAAAATTGTGTTCCGGCGTCTGATTTCCAAACGAAGATGAGAGGAGGAGAGGAAAAGTTTGGGGAATGCGATTGAGTTTGAGCCAACAGAAGAACAGTTTGGCATATTCTGGAAGTATTTGGAAGATAAGAACGTAACAGGGATTAACTATAACGGTAAGCAGCTTTGGATTACAGACTTAAAAAGAGGACGTTATCAGGCAAAGGAGGAGTTTGCAGGTAACTTTTTAGCACAGTTTATGAATACGATTGCAAATTGTGTGAATAAGCAGTTTAATAATGCGTATCCGGTGTTAGAGGCTGATACAAAGGAGCTTCGGATCAGCATATTACATGATCGGGTGGCAAAGTCAGGAATTAGCATTTCGATTCGTAAGTCGCCGCCAATGATCCGAAACACGATTGATCAGTTGATAAAGAGCAGGTATTGTGATGAAGCAATGTTGCACTTTTTAATGAACTGTGTCAGAGCAAAATTAAATTTTGTGTTTGCCGGAAAGCCGGAGGTGGGAAAGACAGAATGTATGAAGTTTTTTATGCAGTTTATTCCAAAAGAGGAGCGTGTGATTACGGTTGAGGACAGCTTGGAACTGCATTATGGTGACATCAATCCTGCACATGATTATGTGGAGCTGCAGGTATCTGAAAACTTTGATTACAGAAAAGCGATCAAGGCAAGCTTAAGGCAGGATGCGGACTGGCTGGTGCTCTCAGAGGCGCGATCTTCCGAAGTGGAAGCATTGTTAGAGGCATGGAGCACAGGCATTTCTGGATTTACAACGATTCATTTGGATGACTTAAGGAAGCTCCCGGATCGTATTGGAAATATGATGGATAATAAGGAGGCTGCCGAACGCATCGAAGATCGCGTTTACAGTGATGTGGATGTTGGTGTTTTGATTCGGATGAAGAAAGACGGTAAGCACGGAATAGAGCGATACATTGACCAGATTGGTCTTTATTGCAGGGAGGACGGGGAGAACCGTCTTTATTTTTTGCTTGATAATAAAGAAAAAAAGAGTGAAAAGCTTCCGGCAGAAGTCATGAAAAAATTTAAACGGGCAGGAATTGCCGATCCGTTTTATTGTGAAAAGATGGAGGAATATAGGCGGTGTGGAAAGTAAAGAAAGAGGGAATAAAAAAAGAGGAAGTAAAAAAGCGGGAAATAAAACAGTCCGGGAGGGAAGTAGAAAAGCAGAAGTCTAAAAAGAGCAAGCAAGAGAAAGCAGAAAATTTTGGAAGCATCTGGAATCCGCTGAATCTGCAAAAGGAGGTACGGGCGTTCGGTTATAACTTCCATTGGAAAACTTATGCGATCATGACGTTTTGTATTTTGCTTTTGGCGATTGCAATCGGATTGTTTTTTCATCTGCGTGTTGTCTATGTCGGCATTATCTTTTTTGCAGTGTTTATATTTTTGCCATTGATGATCACAGATACCTACAAGCGGATGTATGAGCAGAAACGTTTTGCGGATGTTACGGATTACATGGAACAGGTGCTTTATTCTTTTCGTAAGGAGCATAAGGTGCTCGCAGCCTTAAAGGATTGTAAAAATGCAATACCGGACGGTATGATGAAGCGGTCGATTGATGAGGCGATCGACTACATGGAGGCGGGAGAGATTCACACAGAAAAAGGCGCGATCATGGAGGCGCTTAGTTCGATTGAGAAATATTATGATTGTGACAGGCTGCATATGGTGCATGAGTTCCTTGCTGGAGCAGAGGAGCGCGGCGGTGAGATTGAGCAGTCCATTGAGCTTTTGGTGGAGGATATTGAGGTTTGGAAGCGGCAAACATATGAGCTGCAGAGAAACAAAAAAACGCATCAGACAGAATGTATTCTTTCGATCGTTGTAGCAGCGCTTGTCTGTGGTGCGGATATGTACATTATGGAAAAGGTTAAGAGCATGGCGTATGCCGGAGGAGATATTACGATATTTCAACAGTTTCCGGTGCAGATTTCTTCATTGGTGTTTGTGTTAATTTGTCTGTTTGCGTTTTATAAAAGCAGTAAAAGGATGACTGCAGACTGGTTAAATAAGCAAAAGGATGAAGCGGCTGCATTAAAAGCTTATGAATATGTGATGAACTTTGACGAGCGAAAAGCGTTAAGGGGAAGTCTTTGCATGGCGGGCATCTTTTTTGCAGGTGCAGCGATCTGTTATTTGTGGTTTTCAAAAATTGTAAGTCTCCTATTACTGCTGATCGGAATTTTTATGGCATTCCAGCACAGATTCAGCTATCAGATGAATTTAAGGGATGTTAAGCAGTCGCTTTATAGGGCGTTCCCGGAATGGATGTTTGATATGGCATTGCTTTTACAAAATAACAACGTGCAGGTAGCAATTACAAAATCTTTGCCGAAAGCACAGTTGATCTTAAAGGGTGAATTAGAGGAATTGCTTGTCCGTATCAAAGAAAACCCGTCGGATGCAAGGTCTTATACATTGTTTTGTGAAAAGTTCGATGTGCCGGAGATCGCAACCTGTATGAAGATGCTTTATTCGGTATCGGAATCCGGTGCCGGAGATGCCAAAAAACAGATTGAAAATTTGATTCGTCATGTACATAAGTTACAGGAAAAGGAGGCGGCGCTTGAAAACGAAAACATCACGTTTAAAATGCGTGCGATTAGCTTTTATCCGGTCGGTGGAACATCGGTAAAAATGTTTGTGGATATGACGATTGGGACGCTTTTGATTTTAAGTCTGTTTCAAGGGGCGTTTTAAAGGAGGGAGTGGATAATGAAAATTATCATGGAAGTTTATGGCATCCTCTTGATGCTGCTTTTAACCTCTGCGGCTGGTATATCGGTAACTGCCGCGCAGGAACGTGTGGCACAGGCAAAGCAGTATCAGGCGGAAGTTATAGCGCAGATTGAAAACAGCAACTTTAATGAGCATGTGATAGACGCATGTGTTAAAGGTGCAAAGGAGTCCGGTTATGAGCTGACGGTTTTACCTGAGACTTATGATGCGGAACATGATATAAAGACGGCGCAGGTGGTGTTAAGCTATACTTATAAGATACCGCTTTTGGGCATTGAGGAGACGCGTAGCACACGGGGAATCGCGAGATAGGAGGTAAAATGGAATACATTGCGGAGGAATTTGGGCTGACATTATTAATGCTTTTAACCGGAACGGGGCTGCTGGGGATGATGTTGCTTATGCTTGGAGTGGTTTCGTCTTTTTAAGAAAGAAGGAGTGAGGATATGGAAGAAATTGCAAAAACATTTGGCTTGTGTTTGCTTTATATGTTGCCGTTGTTTTTGTTGACTGCTTTGATTGTGGAGGCAATGAAGGGTAGCGGCATTATGAATGATATTGTCCGCATGCTGATGAACAGCCTAACAGGCGCTGTGGCATGGATAGGATAGGGAGGGTGGCATGGAACAGATCGCAAAAATGTTTGGCGGTGCGATATTAGTTGGCATCTGTTTTGTAGCAATGCTTGGTCTTATAAATGGAACAGGGGAAGATGCTGGATTGCTAGAGACGGGAGGCGCACTAATAAAAAGTGAGTGGAAAGCGGACAGCAATGCTGGCTTTGAGGCTTATCAGACGAGCAGTAAGTATGACTTTGGCGAGATATTGTATGCGAAGGGGGGAGCGATCTCAAGCGGTACATATGCGCTTTTGGAGCTTTTTACCGTCACAGAAGCAAACGGAGAAGTGGCAGAGCTTTCCGTATTAAGTATGACAGATCCAAGCGGAGTGGTAAAAGAGGAGGTTGCGGGAGCAACAGAGCTTACCTTTACATCCGTGGGCATTTATCAGTTAAAGCTGCAGTTAAAAGATAGTGGGAATCGTACAACGGTAAAACGTGTGCGGATTCCGGTTAGTGGAAACGGAGGGAGTACATGAAAAACATTGCAAATATAATCGTTGCTTTTTTGATCGGTACAGTCTGTCTCCTTTGCATGGTTTTAATTGCAGCAAGGAGCGGAAGAAAAATGGAACTGGAGCAGATGCTGCCAACGGCTGTGGAGGAGGCGGTAAGTACAGCTTTTTTAAAGAAACAGTATACGATTACAGATACAAAGGAGTTTGTGGCAGATGTCAGAGAAAGCATTGCACAGGCAGTTGACAGTGATGGAGCGATCACGGTGGATGTATTAAAAATAGATCGTGAAAAAGGTCTTTGCTCCATTCGTGTGACAGCAGATTATGTGCATCCAAACGGAAAAGCGGCAAACGTTTCCTGTGAGAGAACCGTGATATTTGACAAAGGAGAGGCACAGGGCGAAAAACTTTGCAGTATTTCCTTTTATGAAGGTGTGGACGGGGCGCGTTATAAGACCGTGTTTGTAGAGGAGGGAGCAATCCTTTCAGAACCTGTGCCGCCATATGCAGAAGGCAAAGCCTTTTTAGGGTGGACGGATGCAGCCGGGAATGCGGCAGATTTTTCCATGCAGGTAACGCAAGATATGGCATACTATGCAAAATGGAATTGAAAAAAGTAAGAGCCGCGTTTATACTAATAAGCATACAGATGTAGAAAAATAGGAAAAAGAGAGGATTAGTCATGAAAAAGAGAAGTATTTTACTTACAGCAGCATTTGTGGGAGCATTAAGCCTGGGTGCATGCGGGAAAACGGAGCTGAAACCATTAGCGGAGCAGGTTGAGGTAGAGCTTGGCGGCTCATTGGATGAAAATGTAACAGCTTATGTGGCGTTAGATGAGAAAGCTGCAAAAGAAGCAACGCTTGATCTGTCTGCGGTTGATACGAATAAAACAGGCACTTATACAGCCTCGGTTACTTATAAAGAGCAGACGGCAGCGTTTGAGGTTGTGGTAAAGGACACCACGGCACCGGAGGTTGCGCTGGTGGATAAAGTGACAGTCGCTGCAGGAGAGCCACTGCATGCAAAGGATGTGATCGCAGAGGTGACGGAGTTGTCGGGGGAAGTGACAGCAGTGTTTGAAAATGCAGAGCCGGAAATGACGGAGCAGTCGGAAGGGACAGAAGCCCTGCAGACAACGGAGCAGCCAGAGAACACGGAAGCGCTTGTACCGGAAACTGAATTGATGACAGAGACGCCGGAAACAGAGGAATCGCCAGGAACCTTTGTGGTAGGAGCTGTAACCTGTACCGACGATACGACAGTGTTTGGATTGGTTGGAACCTATGATGTGCTCTTAACGGTGTCTGATGCATCAGGAAATGAGACAGAGGTCAAGGTATCAGTAATTGTTGGAGAAGCGCCGGAGTTTTCAGGAATTGAAGATTTGACGGTTACAGTAGGAACAGAGAGTGTGGACTATTTAGACGGTGTGACGGCAACGGATTACAAGGGAGCTGACATCACCGATCAGATTATTTGTGATGCAGCCGCAGTAAAGCTTGATACAGCAGGAACCTATGAGATTCTTTATACGGTAGCAGATGAGGAAGGCTTTGGCGCAGAGGGCAAGGCGTCCGTTACAGTAACTGAGAAGAAGGCAGAAAAAGCTGGTGGAAAAAAGACGCCGGAGAAGAATCAGGCAAATACTGGAAATATAAGTAATCCGGGAGGCGCAGCTAATCCAGGGAATGGCGGAAATATGGGGAGTACTGTAAATACAGGCAATACCGGAACGCAAAACCAGTCAGGCGGCAATGCAGGAGCACCCAGTGGTGGTGGAAATAGCGGTAGTGCAGGAGCACCAAGCCAGCCGGGCAGTAATGCCGGAGCTTCTGGAAACGGAGGCAATGCAGGAACGCCAAGCCAGCCAAACGGAAATACTGGAAATACGGATCAAAATACCGGAAACACAGGCAATGCCGGAGGAACAGATCAAAATGCCGGAAATGGCGGTAATACAGGGAATACTGGAAACAACGGCAGCACAGACAATAGCGGAAGTGCAGATGTTGGAAATAATGGTGGAGCAACACCGCCGGCAGGTTCTGTGACTGATCCGAATACCGGAATGAGTGTTCCAGGTGATATTGAGATTGAAGATTGGGGTAATATGCAGGGTGGTGCAGATGACGGCACAGGATTAGGCGGGGGTTCGTCAGTATGGCATTAGAATGGAGGGAATAATCTGATAGATGATCAAAAAATTTCATATGAAAAAGGCGTTGGCTGGATTGCTTGTATGTGTTTGTTTCGTAACGGCGATGCCAAGTCAGACAGAAGCTGCAGTGACAGGTCAAGAAACATCCATAAATTTATTTGGAGAAAATGATACGCGTGTCGGCAGATATAAGATTAACTATATCGGAAACACGAACCATTACACATGGTACAGCCCAAACGGAGGAGTAGTCAATAAAAAGATTTACAATGACTTAGGAGGCGGTTACGAAAACAGTTCTACGGCAACCTTGGAGCGTTCCACTGACACAAGTAAGATTAAATATGCGTATCTTGTGTGGCAGACAAGGGCAAAGAAAGGTGTAACAGATCCGGTTCGATTTGTTGCCCCGAATGGCAAGGGGTATATTGTTTTTCCGCAGTATGCAATCAATGACTGGCGTGTGGTTGGTAACAATCCGGGAATGCGAAGCATGTTTTGTATGGCTGCGGATGTAACTGATCATGTGAAAGGTGCTGGATATGGGCAGTATGCAGTTTGCAACATTCCCTACTTTCACTGGGGCGATGACGGAGACCGTGGGGGTGGGGAATCTCCCGGATCATGGCAGCTGATCGTAGTGGAGGAAGATGACAGCTTTCCGGTGCGGGCTGTAAAGCTTGATATGGGAGCAAAGTTTTATCTTGGGAAAGATTTTGGATCGGAGTTATCTCTTGGAAAAGGGTTAAAATCAAAATCCGTTGGAGCCGCAACCGGACAGGTTTTTTTTGGGGCATCAAACTCAAGTACCTATGAAGCCATGACAGAAAACATTGAAACATACAATGAACGCGGAGAGGTCATTGGAAAAGTAGCTTCCAATACGACCAACTCTGCGGGACTTTATAAAAACGGAAGTCTGGTAAATGACAGAGACCATGAAAATGGCTGTATTCGCATGGATTTATCAAGCATTGACAATAACATGGGAAACAATGCAAATCGCATCAATCTGACGGTACAAAATACAGGCTGGACGACCTCATTTCTGTTAGGGCTGGCGATAGATA
>URJS01000077.1 GCA_900548205.1 uncultured Roseburia sp.
TATCATTTTGGTGCAAGCGTGATTCATGGGCAGCGTAGCAATATTTTGCGCTTACCTCAAATTAATGGAATGTGATAGTGGTTTAAAAGATATATTAAAGGAATTCACGCCTATCATTTCAGTTATATTAACTGTATTTATAACGATTATCATAGCGCTTACAAGCAGTATCTATGGTATATATCCTCCCAATATAGATATGCAGTCAGTAGATGAATTCGCAGAAATTATAGGAAGTAGTTTATTTGAGTTGTATGGCGGGATTTTAAAGTTTTATATAGCATTTACATTTTTATATATGCTATGTATTTTAATTCATAAATGCATTGACAGAAACCGATTATTAAGAAGAACTAGAAAGAAAGTATATTATGAGGAACTACTAGAAATTTTAAAGATAGAAATGACTAAAAGAAGCAATGAGGGAAAAGAGATCGGGCAAAGCATTCGCACGCAGTAGTCTGTTCTGTTGTGTGAGTTTCTGCACATCTTCGGTAAGGCGAATGCATGTATCTGGCGTCTGGGTACCTGGTTCCGGACCCAGGCGGGTATCTTTGGCGTGTTTATTCTGATTGTCTTATTCTGATTGTAAAGAGTATCTATATTGATCCCGCATTTCTTTCGCTTCCTTGCGAAAATCGATCTTTTTACCCGGTATACTGCATCACTCACATTTTACATAATGACTTGCCTGAATTTCCACCTGCTGCGTTGGCGTCAATCGATGATACCTCCGCATCGCTTCATTCCTCCGCCTTACAGGCTGAAAATTCATTCTGCGCCATTATGCTGAAAGCGAACGAGACAGTACACTGGTTTCACATCCTGAATTTTGAATTCCTTGTCATAAATTTTTTCTGTATGACTTTTTATAAATCAGGGAAGCAGAGTTGTGAGCAATTCTGATACAAGACCAGCCCTTTCATGACAAAATTCACGCCCCCAAATGCGTTTAAAACTCAAAAATTACGTTTTTATGTGACAAATTCATGACAAAAAATAATCGCCGAAAACCCTTGATTTTATAATGAAATCATTGGTTTTCGGCTATTTTCATGCAGCGGAGACGGCGGGATTCGAACCCGCGTGCCCCGGAGGGCCAACGCATTTCGAGTGCGCCCCGTTATGACCGCTTCGATACGTCTCCGGATTCTTGACTGTGATATGCACTGTCAGAAAATACTATCCTATTATAACACAGTTTTTGTAATTTGCAAGCAAAGAAAAATGAGAAACATATTTTTCATACTATGTTCTAAAATCAGCCATACTATATTGAAAAAAGGCGTTGAAAAGAGTAAAATTTTAGGATAGGGACAGAAACAATAGGAGGAAATGCAGATGAAACGAATCGGATTATTGACAAGCGGCGGAGATTGTCAGGCATTAAATGCAGCGATGCGCGGTGTGGTAAAGGGACTGAGCAAAAATGTAGACGAGCTGGAGGTCTATGGGTTTTTAAACGGCTATAAGGGATTGATCTACAGTGATTACAGGCTGTTGACGTCGTCAGATTTTTCGGGCATTCTCACAAAGGGCGGCACGATCTTAGGCTCGTCGAGACAGCCGTTTAAGCAGATGCGCGTGCCGGACGAGAAGGGGCTGGATAAGGTAGAGGCGATGAAGCAGACCTATTACAAGCTAAAGCTTGACTGTCTTGTGATCCTCGGAGGCAACGGAACACAAAAGACGGCAAATCTTCTGAGGGAGGAGGGACTTAACATCATTCATCTTCCCAAAACGATCGATAATGATATTTACGGAACAGATGTCACCTTTGGTTTTCAAAGCGCGATCAATATCGCGACGGATGCCATCGACTGTATTCATACGACGGCAGCTTCTCACAACCGTGTGTTTATCGTAGAGGTTATGGGGCATAAGGTTGGCTGGCTGACATTATATGCAGGAATTGCGGGCGGCGCTGATATTATTTTGCTCCCGGAGATTCCCTATGATATTAAAAAGGTAGCCGAAGCAATCGACAAGCGCACGCAGGCGGGAAAAGGATTTACGATACTCGCGGTTGCGGAGGGCGCGATCTCCAAAGAGGACGCGGCGCTTTCCAAGAAGGAATACAAAGAAAAGGTGGCGAAGCGGAAGTATCCCTCTGTCTCCTATGAGATTGCGGCAAAGCTTTCCGAGCAGACAGGCGTTGAGGTTCGCGTGACGGTGCCGGGACATACACAGCGGGGCGGCAGTCCTTGTCCATATGACAGAGTGCTGTGCACGAGACTTGGTTCGGCGGCTGCGAAGGCAATTATGGATGAGGACTACGGCTATATGATCGGAATGGTCAACGGAAAGACAAAACGGATACCGCTGGGAGAGGTGGCAGGAAAGCTGAAAATGGTAGACCCCGACAGCCAGATGATCAAGGAGGCTAAGCGCATCGGGATCAGCTTCGGCGATTAACGCGGCAGCGGTAAACAGAGAGGAAGGAAGCATGTCATATACGGCATTATATCGGAAGTTCCGTCCACAGGAATTTTCGGATGTAAAAGGGCAGGAGCATATTGTTACAACATTGAAGAACCAGATAAAGGCAGAGCGCATCGGACATGCTTACCTCTTTTGCGGAACAAGAGGAACGGGAAAGACCACGATTGCAAAGATTTTTGCGAAAGCAGTCAACTGTGAGCGCCCCGTGGACGGCAGTCCCTGCGGGGAGTGCGCAGCCTGCCGGGCGATCACGGCGGGAAACTCCATGAATGTCATAGAAATTGATGCGGCATCCAATAACGGGGTCGATAATATCAGACAGATCCGTGAGGAGGTGGAGTACCGTCCGACGGAGGGCAGATATAAGGTCTATATCATTGACGAGGTACATATGCTTTCGATCGGAGCATTCAACGCCTTACTGAAAACGCTTGAGGAGCCGCCGTCTTACGTTATTTTTATTTTGGCGACTACGGAGGCGCATAAGATACCGATCACGATTTTATCGAGATGTCAGAGGTATGATTTCCGGCGTATCTCCATTGACACGATTTCAGATCGTCTGATGGAGCTGCTTGAGGAGGAGCAGATTGAGGCGGAGGAAAAGGCAGTACGCTATATTGCAAAGGCGGGAGACGGCTCTATGCGCGACGCGCTCAGTCTGTTGGACCAGTGCATCGCGTTTTATCTGGGACAAGAGCTTACCTACGATAAGGTGTTAAAAGCGCTTGGGGCAATCGACACGGAGGTGTTCAGCCGGCTGCTCCGGCAGATCCTTGAAAAAAATGTCACACAGGCGATAAAAATGCTTGAAGAAATTGTGATCGAGGGCAGAGAGCTGGGGCAGTTTGTTACAGATTTTACATGGTATCTGCGGAATCTCATGCTCGTGCAGAGTGCGGACGATATGGAGGAGGCGCTTGATATTTCGGCGGAAAATCTGGCTCTTTTAAAAGAGGAGGCGCAGTTGATCGACGCGGGCACACTTATGCGCTATATCCGTATTTTTTCAGAACTTGGCAGTCAGATAAAATATGCGTCACAGAAACGAATCTTAATAGAAATCGCAGTCATAAAATTGTGCAGACCGGAGATGGAAAAGGACTACGCTTCGCTGGTCGACCGGATGAACAGTCTGGAAAAAAAGCTGGAAAGCGGTGTGGTTGTGACGTCGCAGCAGAACACGACAGGAGCAGGGGGAACAGCGGCGGGCACTGGGCAGCCGGCGGTAAAGGCAGAGCTTCCGAAAGCAGTGCCAGAGGACGTCAGGCAGGTGATCGCAGGCTGGAGCGGTATTATTTCGCAGCTTAGCGGAGCGACAAGAACCTATTTAAAGAAAGCAGTCCGCTCGCTTGGCGCAAACGGTTCGCTTCTGCTGGTATTTGACGATCCCAACGCATATACTTATCTGGAGTCAAATCGTTCCGGGTGCCAGGAGGAATTAAAAGAAGCGGTAGCGGAGCGCATCGGAAAAGAGATGGAGATTCAATTCCAATTAAATGAGAGCGGGCAGCCGGGCAGTGAGATTTATCCTGATCTTGGGGCTTTGATCCAATTTGAAATTGAGGAGGAGGACTTCTGATGTGGGATTGACGGAACGCAAAATATCCGTTACAATCGACAGGTATGACAGCAGAGATTTAGGAGGAAGGAAGCGATGGCAAAAAGAGGCGGTTTTCCGGGCGGTATGCCGGGAAATATGAATAATCTTATGAAGCAGGCGCAAAAAATGCAGCGCCAGATGGAAGAAGCGCAAAAGGAGCTTGAGGAGAAGGAGGTAACTGCCGCAGCCGGAGGAGGCGCGGTAGAGATTACGGTATCCGGCAAGCATGAGATAGTAAAAGTCAAGATTTCACCGGAGGTTGTAGACCCGGATGATGTAGAGATGCTGGAGGATTTGATCATGGCAGCCGCCAATGAGGCATATCGTGAGCTGGATGAGTTTTCTGCAAATTCGATGTCTAAGATTACCGGCGGAATGGGCGGCTTAGGAGGGCTTCCGTTCTAGGCGGAGGAGACATATGGACTACTACAGCAGACAGATCAGCAGATTAATACAGGAGCTGTCAACGCTTCCGGGAATTGGAAGCAAATCTGCGCAGCGTTTGGCATTTCATATCCTGAATATGCCGCAGGAGCAGGTAAAGGACCTTGCGTCTGCGATCATAGACGCCAAAGAGAATGTGCGTTACTGCAAGGAGTGTTTTACCCTGACGGATGAAGAACTCTGCCCGATTTGCCGGGACGGAGCGCGCAATCACAAGGTTATCATGGTCGTGGAAAATACGAGGGATCTTGCGGCATATGAAAAGACACAGAAATATGACGGCGTTTACCATGTGCTCCACGGCGCGATCTCCCCGATGCTTGGCATCGGTCCGGGAGATATTCGTCTCAAGGAGCTGATGCAGCGCCTTCAGCAGGAGGTTGACGAGGTGATTATTGCGACGAACTCAAGTCTTGAGGGAGAGACGACGGCGATGTATATCAGTAAGCTGATCAAGCCGACAGGGATCAAGGTGACAAGAATTGCCAGCGGCGTGCCGGTAGGCGGCGATTTGGAATATATTGATGAGGTCACACTTCTGCGCGCCTTGGAAGGCAGGACAGAATTATAGAAAAGACGGAGCAGCTTTGCGATAAAGCGCGATTGCAAGGAAAAGGCTGGATACAGCAGAGAAAGGAATAAAATATGACGAATCTGGAACTCCAAAAAACAGCAAATGAAATCCGCAGGGGTATCATAACAGCGGTTCATAGCGCGAAGGCAGGACATCCCGGCGGTTCACTCTCCGCCGCAGATATTTTTACTTATTTGTATTTTGAGGAACTGCATATCGATCCGGCAAATCCAAAGCTGGCAGACCGCGACCGTTTCGTGCTGTCGAAGGGCCATACTGCGCCGGGACTGTATGCGGCGCTTGCGGAGCGGGGATTTTTTCCGAAGGAGGACCTGGTGACATTCCGTCACACCGGTTCGTATTTGCAGGGACATCCCGATATGAAGCATATTCCTGGTGTGGATATGTCGAGCGGTTCCCTGGGACAGGGACTTTCTGCAGCAGTCGGTATGGCGGCGGCGGGCAAGCTTGATAAAAAAGATTACCGTGTCTATGCGCTTTGCGGTGACGGTGAGATTCAGGAGGGGCAGATCTGGGAGGCTGCAATGTGGGCAGGCTTCCGTCAGCTTGATAATCTGGTGGTGATCGTAGATAACAATAATCTTCAGATTGACGGCGCGGTGGACGAGGTATGCTCCCCATACCCGATCGATCGGAAGTTTGAGGCGTTTAATTTCCATGTAATTAATATTGATGGAAATGATTTTGACCAGATCCGCGATGCATTTTGTGAGGCAAGGCAGACAAAAGGCAGGCCAACTGCCATTATCGCAAAGACATTAAAGGGAAAAGGCGTTTCCTATATGGAAAATGCGGTGGATTGGCATGGAAAGGCGCCGAATGACGCCGAGTATGCGATTGCGATGGAAGAATTAGAAAGGGCAGGTGCAGCGTTATGTCAGAAATAAAGGGGAATGCGGTTGCGCCAAAAATCGCAACCAGAGACAGCTACGGCAAAGCATTGGTGGAGCTTGGCAGAAAGCATGAGGAAGTGATCGTATTAGATGCCGACCTAGCAGGGGCGACAAAAACAGCAATGTTCCGGAAGGAATTTCCTGAGCGCCATTGGAACGTCGGGATCGCAGAGGCGAACATGACAGGAATCGCGGCGGGGCTTGCAACCTGCGGTAAAGTGCCGTTTATCAGCTCCTTTGCGATGTTTGCAGCGGGACGTAACTTTGAGCAGGTGCGTAATTCCGTCGGGTATCCGCACTTAAACGTCAAAATCGGCGCGACACATGCGGGGATTTCCGTCGGAGAGGACGGAGCAACACACCAGTGCCTGGAGGATATTGCACTTATGCGTGTGATCCCAGGGATGGTGGTGATCAATCCGGCAGATGACGTGGAGGCGAGGGCAGCAGTTTTAGCGGCATATGAGCATGTCGGTCCGGTATACCTGCGCTTTGGAAGACTGGCTGTTCCGGTCTTTAATGATGAATCGTCTTATCAGTTTACATTGGGCAAGGGGATTGTCCTAAAGGAGGGCAGGGATGTTTCTGTGATCGCGACAGGGCTTTGCGTCAATGAGGCGCGTGAGGCAGAGAAGCTGCTTGCGGCGGACGGCATTGATGCAGAGATCATCAACATTCACACCATCAAGCCTTTGGATGAGGAGCTGATCATTGCATCCGCACAAAAAACAGGCAGAGTCGTAACGGTGGAGGAGCATTCCGTGATCGGCGGTCTTGGAAGCGCAGTCTGCGATGTGCTCGCGGCAAAAGCGCCGACAAGGGTGCAAAAGCTTGGAATGAACGATAGATATGGCGAATCAGGACCGGCGCTTGAGCTGATTGAGAAATATGGCCTTGACGCACAGGGAATTTATGAGGCGGTCAAGCGCTTTGTAAAAGAAGCATAAATTTAAGAAAAACATTGTAAAAGGGACATAGTATGCAGTCTGCGTGCTATGTCCTTTTTGTCGAAAAATTTTTTTGGATTCTGCCACAATCCACCAAAATATTTGGATAAGCTGTGCTAACATTTCACAGAAAAGCAGATCCGTATCTTTGCGGTATCAGGAGAGGAGAACGAGGCGGCATGATAGAAATCATTCGAGAAGAAAACAGTGGTACGACAGAAAGGCGCAGTTTGCCTAAAGATATCAAGCAGATGGGAAAACCGGATATTGGAGAGCGAATTTATGTGGAGAACGCAGTGTATCAATTTCTGCATCCATACAGTAATATACAGGAAAAAAGCGCCTATGTATTGCTTGGAAGATTTGAAAATTACAGCGGGCGGGACTGTGTATTTGTGGAGGCTGCCATTTTGCTGGAGGAGATCGCTTTTGAAGGAGAGCTGCCGATTTGGAACGATGAGACATGGGCTTACATATACAGACAGCTTCGGCAGGAATATGACAGTATGGTGATTGTCGGCTGGGCGATGGACATTAAGGGGCAGCTGCCGAATATGACACTGCGGCTGGAACAGCTCCATCAGAGTCATTTTGGAGGAGAACATCAGATTTTATTTTTAATCGACAGTCTTGAGCGTGAGGAGGCATTTTACGGAAACAGAAGCGGGCATTTGTACCGAAGGGAAGGCTTTTATGTTTACTATGAGAAAAGGGGGGTGAATGCCGCCCGGCAGAAAGAAAACAGTGTCGTGCCGGAGTTAAAGGAGGAGCGGGAAACCCGATGGGACTGGAGAGTGGCGGAAGAAAGCGGGGATTCAGATAATACGCAGAGGGGAGAGACGGAGGCGAAGGAAATTGCATCCGGAAGACAGAAAATAGAGGAAACGCTTAGACAGCGCACAGGTGCGTACCGTAATCAGCTGGCGGAGAAGCAGCAGAAACGGACACCGTCTTATGCATCAACGGCAGTTTTGGCGGCGGTTGTCTGTACGCTTGGCATCACGGCGTATTTGAACGGAGAAAAAATGAGGTCAATGGAGGCAACGTTGGCACAAATGCACCAGACGCCGACCGCAGAAGCACAGATGGAGGAAAAGGAGACGGACGTTGCGGTTGAGGAGGTGGCAGGGAATGTCCAGAAGCAGGAAGAAACCGTCGCGCAAAATCCGCCCGCAGATCAAACCGTGACGGCGGCGACAGACGGAACGGCTCCGGCAGAGGGACAGACGCCTCCGGTTGCTGTACCCCCGGCAGAAACGGCGCCGCCGGCAGACGGAGCACAGCCTCCTGCGCAAAATCCACCGGAGACTCCTCCGGCAGGGAATGTGGCAGAAAATCCGCAGAATGCCGGGGATACACAAGAGCAGACGGCGACCCCGCCCGTGACAGAGGCACAGGCATATCTGGATCAAGGCTACTATATCGTTCAAAAGGGGGACAGCCTTGTCGGTATCTGCAGGAAGGTTTATCAGACGACAGCAATGATGGACCAGCTTTGCGCAGCCAACGGGATTGAGAATGCGGATGAAATTTATGCCGGACAGAAATTGACGCTTCCCAATTAAAAGAGCTGTGATGAAGAAACAATTTTTTATTGATAACCACATATACTTGTGATACAATAACACAAAGTTTGCGCGGGAAACGCTGCATTGTGGATAGGCTGTAATTTGTCCTTGGCAGATTGGTAGGATTTGTCAAGGACGTTTCTATTTTGACGGAGGGAAGACGGATGAAGGTAAATGGAGTGGACTTTGCAGAATATTTGAATCAATATCCGGATCAGAACGGGTATTTCGGCAGATACGGCGGCGTGTATGTGGATGAAAAGCTAAAAACTGCGATGGAGGAGATTACCGATGCATATTATGCAATCTGCCAGTCGAGAAGATTTATTGCGGAGCTTCGCCGGATCAGAACAGAATTTCAGGGACGGCCGACACCTGTGTCGCATCTGGAGAGGCTTTCGGATGCGCTTGGGGGTAAGGTGCAGCTTTATGTAAAACGAGAGGACTTAAATCACTCCGGCGCGCACAAATTAAATCATTGCATGGGAGAGGCGCTCCTTGCAAAATATATGGGAAAGAAAAAGGTGATCGCAGAGACGGGGGCGGGGCAGCACGGTGTCGCGCTTGCCACAGCAGCGGCATATTTTGGTTTGGAGTGCGATATTTACATGGGTGCGGTGGATATGAAAAAACAAGCGCCGAATGTAGCCCGCATGAGAGTTCTCGGCGCGCGTGTCATCGAGGTTTCGCATGGACTGCAGACATTGAAGGAGGCGGTGGACGCCGCGTTCGATGCCTACAGCAAGGAATATAAAACGGCAATTTACTGTATTGGTTCTGCGCTTGGACCGCATCCGTTTCCGATGATGGTGCGCGATTTTCAAAGCGTGGTAGGAATAGAGGCAAGAGATCAGTTTCTTTCCATGACAGGTCATTTGCCGGATGCGCTGGTCGCGTGTGTCGGAGGCGGTTCCAACGCTGCCGGACTTTTTTCCGCATTTTTAAACGATCCGGTCAAAATCTACGGGATAGAGCCGCTTGGCAGAGGCGAGAGCCTTGGAGACCATGCGGCAAGCCTGACCTATGGAACAGAAGGTGTCATGCATGGCTTTAACAGTGTGATGCTAAAGGATGAGAACGGGGAGCCGGCGCCGGTTTACTCGGCGGCAAGCGGTTTGGACTATCCGTCCTCCGGTCCCGAGCACGCATTTTTAAAAGAGCTTGGGCGGGTGCAGTATGATGTGATCGCAGACGAGGAGGCGATTGAAGCATTTTATAGGTTATCCAGATTGGAGGGGATCATTCCGGCAATCGAGAGCGCGCATGCAGTAGCGTACGGCATGAAGCTTGCAAAGAAGATGACGCACGGTTCGATTTTGATAAATCTCTCCGGCAGAGGGGATAAGGACCTTGATTATGTCATTGAAAAATACGGGATAAGCTGAGGCACAGAGGCAAAACTATGGCAGACAAAAACAAAAGGGGCTTCCGCACGGTAAACGATGCGGATCTGCAGGAATATAAACAAAAGATACGGCAGCACCGCTTGAAGCTGCTAAGGTATGGGGCGATCATTGCCGGCGTATTTCTGGTGATTTCTGCCGGAATAGGTTTATACATGGCATTTCGCCAATATACCGCCTATGACATCAGAAGCTCTGCGGCGCGGTCTGACACGGAGGCAACACAGTTTCTTGAGTTTCAGGGGAACATATTAAAATACAGTAATGACGGAGCATTTTACACAGATACGGAAAATGAACTCATCTGGAATCAGACCTATGAGATGTCGGAGCCTAAGGTAGATATGTGTGAGGAATATCTGACGATCTATGATAAAAAAGGAACGCAGATATATATTTTGACATCAAGCGAGCTGCAGGGCAGCATCGAGACCACGATGCCGATCGATCAGGTATGCGTGGCGGCACAGGGAACGGTGGCAGTGCTTATGCGCAAGGGAGATACGGCATATCTGGAGCTTTATGATAAAGAAGGGAAAAATCTTGCGCGCGGAGAAATCCATGGGGAAAAAGGAGGCTATCCCATCGCGATCGCACTTTCGCATGATGCGCTTAAGCTTGGAGTATCAATGCTCGATATTGCGAACGGAAAAGTAAAGAGTACGGTTGCATTTTATAATTATGGCTCTGTCGGACAGAATGAGATCGATAACTGCGTGGGAGTGACAACCTATGAGGACATGGTGATACCGGAATTGGAATTTACCTCCAATGACCGCATGGTAGCTTTTGGAGATACCAAGCTTCTTGTTTTTGAGGGAACACAAAAGCCGCAGCAGAAGGCGGAAATTGTATTGGAACAGCAGGCGCGGAGTATTTTTCATAATGAAAATTATATTGGGGTCGTAACAGATAATGAGGACGATGCAGCAACGCATCATCTGCGTGTATATCGTGTCAATGGCGACATGGTCATGGAAAAGGACTTTGGCATGGAATACGACAGCATCGAATTTTTATCCAACGACGAAATCTGCATTCGGACAGAAAATATCTGTGATCTTTATACCCTGCGGGGCGTTTATAAATTTCACTATGAATTTGACCGGGAGCTTTATCAGGTGATACCTGGGGATGCCGGGTTGAACTATACCTTTGTATTAAAGGATGCGACAGAAAGGGTAAGGTTGAAATAGAGCAAAGATGAACTGGGTCTTGATAATTGTATTGTTCGTGCTGGCGGCAAGTGCAATACTTGGATATTATAAAGGGGTGCTGCGGATTGCATACTCCTTGGCGGCATGGGTGATCGTTTTGGTATTTGTGACATGGGCGACCCCGTATATCGACCGGATTCTTACGGAAAACACATCTATCGATGAAAAGCTGCTAAGCTATTGTGAGGAAACGCTCCGTCAAACGGCAGATACACAAACAGACACAGGGAACGTGGAGAATGAGAGCGACTTGGCGGAGCTTGGTGTACAGCTTCCGGGTACTGTGCTGGATGGGATTTTGCAGAAGGCAGATGACACGGCGGATGAATTTTTGGAGGAGAGCGGTGCTTATGAAAAAATGGCGCAGGGACTGGCGGGTTTTTTGATGAGCGGCATCTCCTTCATCATTGCGTTAGTGATAAGTTGGCTGATTGTCGGAATGCTCTCGCAGGCGATCGGAATTGCCTCGAAGATACCGGTGATCAAAGGAGTGAATCAGCTCCTCGGATTTTTGGCAGGGGGGATATACGGATTGATTCTTGTGTGGATCGGCTTTTATCTTGTAGCTCTTACAAGCGCAGGGGAGACAGGAAGAACGATCGTTTCTTATATATATCAAAGCCCGCTGCTTACATATTTATATGAAAATAATTTAGTTCTTACATTGATATTGAGATATTTTTAAAAATAAGTGTTGACAATACAAAACATTGGTGCTAAGATAAACAAGCTGACCGCAGGACAGTGGGATGCACACGGGGAACCGTGGGGAATGATTGAAAAGTAATTTAAAAAATGAAAAAAGTTGTTGACAAATATGATTCAAAGTGATAT
>URJS01000078.1 GCA_900548205.1 uncultured Roseburia sp.
GGCGGGAGCACGGACGCGGCGGCTGTTCTCTATGGATTAAACAGGATGTTTGACCTTGGTCTTTCCAAAGAGGAGCTGATGCAAAGAGGCGTAAGGCTTGGCGCGGACGTACCCTATTGTGTGATGCGGGGGACGGCGCTTGCGGAGGGCATCGGAGAAAAGCTTACGGCGCTGCCGCCGATGGTAAAGTGCCCGGTGCTGATCGCAAAGCCGCAGATTGGCGTATCTACGAGATTTGTATATGAAAATTTGAAGCTCAACGAACAGACGCTGCATCCCGACATCGACCGTTTGCAGGCGGACATCGCCGCAAAGGACTTGCATGCGATTGCCGCTGATATGGGAAATGTGTTAGAGACGGTCACGATACCGAACTATCCGGTCATTGCGCAGATAAAGGAGCATATGCAAAAGCATGGCGCGTTAAACGCCATGATGAGCGGAAGCGGACCGACGGTGTTCGGACTGTTTGAAAAGGAAAGTACGGCTGCCGCAGCTTATGAGGCGATGCGAAGCTCAGGATTGGCAAAGCAGATTTATTTGACAAGTATTTATAATAATCAGCGTTAGCAAAGAGAGGAGGAGATGGATGACAGAGGATTTAAAATTAAATATGAATGCGTATCTGCCTCTGCGTGACGTAGTGTTCCATACGCTGCGTGAGGCGATTTTAAAGGGAGAATTAAAGCCGGGGGAGCGCCTGATGGAGCTGCAGCTTGCCGCAAAGCTTGGGGTGAGCCGCACGCCGATCCGGGAGGCGATCCGTATGCTTGAGCAGGAGGGGCTTGCAGTCACGATCCCAAGAAAGGGCGCGGAGGTCGCGAAAATGACGGAGAAGGATATGGAGGACGTCCTACAGATTCGCGATGCGTTAGATGAGCTTGCGGTGTCGATCGCCTGTGAGCAGATCACGGCGGAGGAGCTGGAGGAACTGCAGCGCACGATGCATGAATTTGAGGAATACACAAAGACCGGAGATGTAAAGCGGACAGCAGAGGCGGATGTACGTTTCCATGATATTATTTATAAGGCGACGCGTAATCCAAAGCTTGAAAATATGCTCAATAACCTGCGGGAACAGATGTACCGTTACCGCGTGGAGTACTTAAAGGATGAGAGAAATTATCCTGTTTTGATCAAAGAACATAATGAAATTGCAGAAGGGCTGGTCAGCAAGGATAAGGGACGCGTGACGGCTGCAATGCATCTGCATGTGGAAAATCAGGTGAATGCGGTCAAGGAAATGATCCGCGAGCAGGATGAAATGCATAAGGATTAAAAAAAGGAACATAATAAAAAGGATGCGAAAGCATCCTTTTTTTGATGAAAACTTTTAGAAAGAATAAAAGCACGGCTTGATGCAGGGATTTTATAAGGCAATCAGCGTTATAAGGGGGACGGATGGCGATACAGGAGAAAACACCGATCAGCATGTCGTTGGCAGAGAATGTTGCCCGCATGGAGGTCTTATTTGATACATGTGCAGATATTAAGAAAAAGCAGATGAATTTGGGCGTTCATAAGGATGTTCCCTGTTATCTGACCTTTATTGAGGTAGCGGTCGATATGGGAAATTCTGCTCTGTTAGAATTGCTCAAATACCTGCGGGGAGCGGAAAAGGAAGAAATTTATGCCGCGCTTTCCAAAAATGCGCTTGGCATTTCGGACGCCACCTATTTTGAGACGATCGAGGAGGCGGCTTCCGGACTTTTGACCGGAGAGGCGATTCTTTTTGTCGACGGCTTTGACAAGGCGGTAAAGATACCGGATGACGGTTATCCGAACAAGGGGGTAGGTGAGGCGCAGTCGGAAAAGGTAGTGCGGGGCTCCAATGAAGGCTTTACGGATTCCGTCAAGCAGAATGCGGCGCTGATCCGCAAGCGCATCCGCTCTCCGCAGGTAAAGGTCAAGCAGAAGACTGCCGGTGTACGTTCAAAAACAAATGTTTATCTTGTTTACATGGATGAGCTTGTCTATCCGGGGCTGCTCGCGGAAGTTGAGCGCCGTCTGGAACGCTTTGAGATTGACGGGGTATTAGACAGCGGCGTTTTAGAGCAGCTGACCGAGGAACGGTGGTATTCGCCGTTTCCGCAATTTCAGACGACGGAGCGGCCGGATCGCGCCGCGATGGCGATCTTGGAGGGAAGGGTCGTTTTGCTCTCGGATAATTCGCCTGTGGGCTTACTGCTTCCGACAGATTATAATTCCTTTATCAAGACGAGCGATGATTATTATAACCGCTGGGGAATTGCGAGTCTGGAGCGCTTGCTGCGCTATGTGGCGTCATTTCTTGCCATGACGCTGCCGGGACTCTATCTGGCGGTGACAAATTTTCATACACAGATTTTGCCGACCACTTTGCTGTTATCGTTTGCGGAGGCAAGAGCGGGCGTACCGTTTCCGGCAGTCATCGAGGTGCTGCTGATGGAGCTGTCCTTTGAGCTTTTGCGTGAGGCTGGTGTGCGGCTGCCCGGAACGATGGGAAATACGATCGGTATTGTAGGCGGATTAATCATCGGACAGTCGGCGGTCGAGGCAAACCTTGTCAGCCCGATCGTCGTGATCGTCGTAGCATTTACCGCGCTTTGCTCATTTGCGATTCCAAGCGAGGAGTTTGCGACAGCGTTTCGTCTTTTAAAATTCTTTTTTATTGCGATCTGCGCGTGGCTTGGTTTTTTTGGATTTTTGGTCGGAATGCTTGGCGTGCTGATCCATCTGTCACAGCTGAAAAGCTTTGGCATTCCGTATCTGATGCCGTTTGTGGGAGCAGACCTAAACGATTATGAGGATGAGCGTGATTTTTTGTGGAGACAGCCGCTGCATAAATTAAAGATGCGCCCGATCTACGCAAGGAGGAGGCAGCGGCGCAGGCTTCGTATGTATGAGCAGGGAAAAGGGGAGAAGTAGGATGCCGGAGCTTGTGCCGAAGTGTCACAAATTGAAACCGCAGAGCCGGAGCTGAAATTCGGCTTGCGTTTTGCCGTGTTAAATCGCTTTGGAAGGGAAGATCAATATGTTTTCAGAAAATAACCGAATATCGGAACGGCAGGCGTTTCGTCTGCTCACCTATGACCTGCTGGGGCTTAGCACCTTGATTCTTCCGGGCGTGCTCGCACGGACAGCCGGGAGAGACGGGATTTTTAGCATTGCGATCGGAATGGCAGCTGCCATTTTGTATTTGCGGATGCTGTGCGCGCTGCAAAAGGACTGTGCGCTGGATTTCCCCGCGTATTTGGAACAGAGGCTCGGAAGATTTTGGGGAAAGCTGGTACAGGCAGGATTTTTGCTTTATCTGTTATTGCTGGCGGGCTATACGGCATATCTGTTTGCCGATGCGGTGCTGATGAGTCTGCTGCGTGAGGAGAGCTTTTATCTGGTGCTTTGCTTGCTGCTTATTCTGGTGTTTTACGGACTTTGGGGAGGACTGGAAGGGCGGGCAAGAATCTATGAGCTGTTGTTTTGGGTTCTTTTGATCCCTTTGTTTTTGATGCTCTTTTTTTCGCTGGATGAGATACGAACGGATTATTGGAGTCCGGTGTTTACCGCAGGAGCGGGCAGCGTGGCGGAAGGCGGTTATTATGTATTTTCCGCGCTGGCAGTCATCATGCTTATCCTGTTTCTCGGAAATCGTGTGAAAAAGAAGGAAACGCTGTTTCGCCTTGGAAAACGCGCGTTGCTTTTGACGGGAGGAATCCATGCGGCGCTGTATCTGATTCTGCTTGGCGTATTTGGGGAACGGGCGCTTGGGAGCATGGAATATCCGGCGGTTACGCTGATGAGCACGGTGCGGGTTTCCGGTTTATTTTTGCGAAGGACAGACGCTTTTATGTTTGCGGTGTGGTTTTTTACACTCTACGCGCTGCTCGCAAGCTCCATATTTTACAGCGGGGAAATCCTATTGCAGCTCTTGGGAAAAAAGGCTGGGCAGGCAGACGGAGGTAAGCGGGAAAAGGCAGCGTATGCCGCGGCGATTCTTTTGACGGGAGCGGCTGCTGTTGTTTGCTATCACAGCTTTGAGTGGATGGAGCGGTGTGTGTGGCTGCTGTGCTATGTGGGAACGCCGTTTCTTGTGCTTGTGCCGTTTGGACTTTATCTCTCGGGGGGGTGGAAACAAAAGACTCTGCAGCGCGCGCAGAGGGGGGCGGCAATGATCGTGCTCCTTTTGCTATGCGGGGGAACGCTTTCGGGATGCAAAACGGCGGAGCTTGAGGATCGGGATTTTCCGGTAGAACTGGCGTTGTCCGATGAGTCGGACCTGACCAGAGAATTTCTTGATGCGGGAAATGCCGGAAATCGTATGATCGATTACAGTCACCTAAAGGTAATGATTTTAAGTAAGTCGTTCATTGAGAATGAAGGGCTTATGGAGGAATTGCTTCGGCTGCTCCGGGAAAAAAATGAGATTCCGCAGAGCGCCTATGTGGTCGTGGCGGAGGATGCAAAGGAGCTGCAAAAGGCAGAGGAGGCGTTGGGAGAGCCGGTCGGCGTTTATCTGGAGCAGACCTTTGAAAATGTTTCTCCGATAAAAAAACAGGCATATCCGACACTTGGGATGCTTTATCAGGAACGGGAGAATCAAAACGAGACCCTGCTGCTTCCGTTCGTAAAGGAGGAGCAGGAGGGCATTGCAGTTGATTGCTATTATGTGTGGAAGCGCGGCGCGGCTTGTGGAAAAATAGAAAAGGATGCAGCGCTGCTTTCTTTTTTCACACAGGAACAGATGAAGGAATATCAGCTTCCGTTGGAGGATGGCGGCGCCGTTTCTCTGACCGGAGCGCATACAAAAATCAGTTTTCATGAAGAGGGGGAGGAAAGGGAGGTAATAGTACAGCTTCGCTGCAGCGGCGAGCTTACGGGGGCGCCTCAGCCGGAAGGCGAGGAGGATCGCAGACTGACGGGACAGATCGAGGCTTATATGAACAGGCTTGCAAAACAGACGCTCCGTTGGCATGGGGTAGACGTTACGAACAGCTTCCGAAAGCTGGGAGCGGAGCGCGACCGGTATCTTGCCGCCTGCGAAAGACCAAAGACGTATGAAACGGCGCTGACGATTCGGTACGAGGTTGTCATTGATTGGATAAATCTTTAAAAACAGACTGCATTTGTGCTTGACGCTTTCTGAAAAAATAGCTACCATGGGAAGTAGGCAGAAAGTAATAGAGAAAGGCAGGACTTTTTATGATCGATGATAAAATTATCGGATTTATCGGCGCGGGTAATATGGGAAGCGCAATGATCGGCGGTATCTTAAAGGCTTCGCTGGTCGCGACCGGACAGCTGATCGCAAGTGCGCACTCGTCAGAGACGCTGGAGCGGCTGCACGCGCGTTTTAAGATTGAGACGACGCTTTCCAATCAGACGGTTGCGGAGCGCAGCGACATTTTAGTTCTTGCGGTAAAGCCGGATAAATTTGACGAGGTGCTTCCGCAGATTGCGCCTCATGTCAAAAACCAGTGTATTGTTGTTTCGGTTGCTGCGGGCAGGACGATTGCAGCGATCGAAAAAGGCTTCGGGCGAGAGCTGAAGCTGGTGCGGGCAATGCCGAATACGCCTGCGCTTGTGGGAGAAGCGATGAGCGCGCTCTGTGCGAATACAAGGGTGACAGAGGAGGAGCTTGCGGAGGTGCGGCAGATTTTTGAGGCGTTTGGAAAGGCGGAGGTCGTGCCGGAGCGTCTGCTCGATGCAGTGGTCGGTGTTTCCGGTTCTTCGCCTGCGTATGTGTATCTGTTTCTTGAGGCGATGGCAGACGCCGCTGTCGCGGAGGGGATGCCGCGTGAAAAGGCGTATAAATTCGCTGCACAGGCGGTCTGCGGCGCGGCAAGGATGGTGCTTGAGACCGGCAGACATCCGGGAGAGCTAAAGGATGAGGTCTGCTCGCCGGGAGGAACGACGATCGAGGCGGTAGCCGCACTGGAAAAAGGCGGACTGCGCGATGCGGTGATCACGGCACAGCGCATCTGTACAGAAAAATCGCGGGTAATGAGCAGAGAGGAATAGGGGGACTTAGATGCAGCGTATGTGGGCGTTTGAAAGTGTGTTTTATCAGATTTATCCGCTTGGTTTTTGTGGAGCGCCATTTGAGAATGACGGGGTGCTTTCACACAGAATTTTAAAGGTCAACGATTGGATCTTACATATAAAAAGCTTGGGGGCAAATGCCATTTATTTTTCCCCGGTGTTTGAATCTGATACGCACGGCTATAATACGAGAGATTATAAAAGGATCGATACGAGGCTGGGGACAAATGAGGATTTTGCCAAAGTCTGTGAAAATCTGCACAATGAGGGAATCCGGATTGTGCTCGATGGCGTATTCAATCATGTCGGACGCGGATTTTGGGCATTTCGCGATGTCTTGAAAAATCGTTGGGATTCTGTCTATAAAGATTGGTTTTACTTGAACTTTGATGGAAACTCAAGCTATAACGACGGGCTGTGGTATGAGGGCTGGGAGGGGAATTAT
Source organism: uncultured Roseburia sp. (assembly GCA_900548205.1). Taxonomy (GTDB): domain Bacteria; phylum Bacillota; class Clostridia; order Lachnospirales; family Lachnospiraceae; genus Roseburia. The sequence goes on from URJS01000078.1 coordinate 6,464, forward strand.
GATCTTGTAAAGCTGAATCTTAAAAATGAGGCGGTTGTGGAGTATCTTTTTTCCTGTATCAGGCAATGGGTGGAGGAATTTGACATTGACGGACTGCGGCTGGATGTCGCCTATTGTCTGGATCATGATTTTCTGCGCAGACTGCGCAGCTATTGCGACAGCTTAAAGAAGGATTTCTTTTTGGTCGGGGAGACACTGCACGGTGATTATAAGCAGTGGATGAACGATCAAATGCTGCACTCCGTAACAAATTATGAATGCTATAAGGGCTTGCATTCGAGCTTTAATTCGATGAATATGTTCGAGATCAATCATTCCCTGCTTCGGCAGTTTGGTCCGGAAAGCTGGACGCTTTATCGGGGTATGCATCTACTCTCGTTTGTGGATAATCATGATGTGACAAGGGTTGCGAGCATTTTAAATAATCCGGCGCATCTGCCGCTCATTTATGCACTTGCATTTGGAATGCCGGGCATTCCATGCGTGTACTATGGAAGTGAATGGGGGGAGCGGGCGTGCAAGGAGGAGGGAGATCCGGCGCTTCGCGCCAGCTTTCAGAAGCCGGAGTGGAATGAGCTTACAGAGTTTATCAGCAGGCTTGCAGCAGTAAAAACCTCCTCCGAGGCGCTTAATTACGGAAATTTCCGCTCGGTTCTTTTGACAAATCAACAGTGTATCTTCGAGCGAAAGACGGAGAATGAGCGCATTCTTGTTGCGATCAATGCGGATGAGAATGACTTTATGGCTCATTTTGACGCGGGCTGCGGGCAGGCAAGAGAGCTTTTAACAGGAGAAATGCACGATTTTGGCGGCGGAAGTCTCCTGCCCGGTTATTCAGCGGCTTTCTGGAAAATGGAAGCGTAGAGAGCGCATCATTGGTGTGGCATTCTGATAGAGAGAAAAAACAGAGGGACGTTTCACCTGAAAATTTTGTGAAACATCCCTCTGTTTTTATGTAAGGATGCGAACCGTGGCAGTCACAGAAGCCCGCAAGCAGATACTGCTCTGCTTAAAAATCAGTGAGGTTTGCAGCCCTTCTCTCTAAGAAAGCAGTCATGCCCTCCTTCTTATCGTTGGTAGAGCAGGTAACGCCAAAGAGATTTGCCTCCATCTCCACGGCATTCTTAATATCCATATCATAGCCGTTGTTGATGGCTGCCTTTGCAACGGAAACAGCGAAGCTTCCTTTGGAAATGATCTTAGCCGCCATAGCCTTTGCAGTGGGTATCAGCTCCTCTGTAGAAACGACCTTGTTGACAAGTCCGATGCGATATGCTTCTGCGGCGTCAATGGAATCACAGGTGAAGATCATCTCCTTTGCGCGTCCCATGCCTACTAAGCGGGCAAGTCTTTGTGTGCCGCCAAAGCCCGGAATGATACCAAGACCTGTTTCCGGCTGTGCAAAGGTAGCGTTTTCGGATGCGATGCGGATGTCACATGCCATAGCGATCTCGCAGCCGCCGCCGAGCGCGAAGCCATTGACTGCGGCGATCGTAACCTGGCGCATGTTCTGCAGCTGGAAGAAAGGTACGGAAGCCTTCATGCCGAATGCTCTTGCCTCTGCTGCTGAGAAATTCACCATCTCGGAAATATCAGCGCCTGCAACAAAGGATTTAAATTCATTGCCCTTCTTATCCGGTCCTCCGGTCAGGATGACAACCTTTACATCATCTCTTGCCTCAAGCTCTGTAAGCGCAGTGTGCAGCTCGTCTAAGGTCTCGCTGTTTAATGCGTTAAGCGCCGCCGGTCTTGAGATTGCGAGAACTGCAATTTCATCTGCAACGTTTAAGGTTAAGTTGTTAAATTCACTCATTTTAAAACCCTCCTGAATCAAGTAAATAGTGGAAAAATTGATAAAAAATTAACAATAATGCTATTAACAGAGTACTTCTTTTGGTGGAATTTGTCAATAGATTTTGTGCGTTATCTTAGATAATCATTGAGATAAAAATAGGAATATGATATGCTGGTGAAAGAAAAACGACAGAAAAGAACAGGGATAAAAAATGCTGGAAACAATGGAATTAAAAGAATTGATGCCGCCGCTGCTGGAGTGGTTTACCTCACATGCACGCGTGCTGCCGTGGAGGGAGCTTCCGACGCCCTATCGCGTGTGGGTGTCGGAGATCATGCTGCAGCAGACAAGAGTGGAGGCGGTCAAGCCGTATTTTGAGCGTTTTACATCAGCGCTGCCGGATGTTTTTTCGCTTGCTGCCTGTCCGGAGGATGCGCTGTTAAAGCTTTGGGAGGGACTTGGCTATTACAATCGTGTGCGTAATCTGCAAAAGGCGGCGGTGCAGGTAGTGGAGGAATACGGCGGTGTGATCCCGGCGGAGTATGACGAGCTGTTAAAGCTCAAGGGAATCGGGCATTATACGGCGGGAGCTGTTGCTTCTATCGCATATGGGCGGTATGTACCGGCGGTAGACGGTAATGTGCTGCGTATTTTAACGCGTGTGACAGCCGATGATACAGATATTATGAAGCAGTCCTTCCGTACAGTGGTGGAGCGCGCGCTGCTTGCAATGATGAAGGAGCTGAAAATACCGGATGCTTTAAAGCATCGGCTGCGCGATGGAAATATTCCGGGAGCGCTGAATCAGGCGCTAATGGAGCTTGGCGCAACAGTCTGCGTACCAAACGGCGCGCCGTTTTGCGGGGAATGTCCGTGGGAGAGCGTTTGTCTGGCAAAAAAGGAAGGACGCATTGGGGAGCTTCCGGTAAAGAGCAAGGCAAAGGCGCGAAAAATAGAAGCACGCACCGTACTGATCCTGCGTGACGGGGATAAGGTGGCGATCAAAAAGCGCCCGGATCGTGGACTGCTTGCAGGACTTTACGAGCTGCCGAATGTAGAGGGAAAGCTGTCTCAGGAGGAGGTTCTTGGGCTTGTAAAGCAAATGGGGCTGGAACCGGTCCGCATCCAAAGGCTGGCGCCCGCTAAGCATATTTTTTCGCACATTGAATGGCATATGGATGGCTATGCAGTTTTGCTGGAGGGAGGCTTGCAACAAAAAGGAGAACATCAGCAGCCTTTTATTTTTGTTGAGGCAGAGGATGCGAAAGAACGGTATGCAATTCCGTCAGCCTTTGCAGCTTATGCGGGATATATGAATATTCTGCTTGGAAATGAAAGATTTGAGGGGGAGCAGTGAAAGACTGCTGCCAGGGTATAAGCGGATAAAGAAAGAGGGAGCCGGTGCAGCAGCACCGGCTTTTCAATATGAAAAAGATTGTATAAAGGAAGTGATAAGAATCACTATTTGTTGGGAGGAACCTTGCTTATAAAAATAAGCAAGGCAACTTGACAAACTGTCAAGAATGAAAATCTATGAAAAAATCTTGCTGTCTCATTTGATAAACATACTATACTTATTAATTATGACCTGCGTGTGCAGAGTTTATTAGAATTTTGTAAATAAAATATGAACAAATGGGAATATCTATTCAAAAAGCAGACGCTTTTGATGAAATTAAGAGAATTCTAAGAAAAAGAGTTTTGCGTATGTAAGGAAAATGTGTATAATGTAACCAGTTATGCGAAAGTGCGCCGGAGAACTGTATGTAAGAGGAGGCGCTACAGAAGGAGAAAAGATGAAGCTACTAACATTTGTGATACCATGCTATAATTCAGAGGCTTATATGGAGCATTGTATTCAATCGCTGCTTCCGGGCGGCGAGGACGTTGAGATCCTCGTGGTAAACGACGGGTCTAAGGACCGTACCGGAGAGATTGCGGATGAATATGAGCGCAGGTATCCGGGAATTGTCCGGGCGATCCATCAGGAGAACGGAGGACATGGAGAAGCGGTAAATGCCGGGATCCGCAATGCATCGGGACTTTACTTTAAGGTAGTGGACAGTGACGACTGGGTAGACGGCGATGCGTACCGAAGGATTTTGGACAAGCTGCGCGAGCTGGCTGGTGGAGAGCGCACGCTTGATATGCTGATCTCCAATTATGTATATGAAAAGGACGGGGCAAAGCATAAGCGGGTGATCCGCTATAGTGCGCTGCCGAAGGAGAGGGTATTTTCATGGAAGGACACCGGTCATTTCCGTAAGGGGCAGTATATTTTGATGCATTCCGTTATTTACCGTACCAAGCTTTTGCGGGAATGCGGGCTGGAGCTTCCAAAGCATACGTTTTATGTCGATAATATTTACGTTTACAAGCCGTTGCCGAATGTGCGGAACATGTATTACATGGATGTGGATTTTTACCGCTATTATATTGGCAGGGAGGATCAGTCGGTAAACGAAAAGGTGATGATTTCAAGGATTGACCAGCAGATTTATGTCAATAAGCTGATGATCGATGCGTTTGATCTCTGGAAGATTCCAAACCGTAAGCTGCGTAGGTATATGTTTAATTATCTGGAGATTATCACAGTCATCTCCACGATCATGCTGATCCGTTCCGGCACGGCGGAAAATCTGGAGAAAAAGCGCGAGCTGTGGAGATATATCAAGGAAAAGGATATTCGTCTGTTCCATCATCTGCGTACGGGGATTATGGGAAGTACGATGAATCTTCCGGGAAAGGGCGGCAGAAAAATTTCTGTTGCCGCCTATAAGATTTCTCAAAAGGTTGTTGGATTTAATTGAGTAGTCTCGGAAACACAATGCATAAAGGATGAGATTTTTGCATACAGG
>URJS01000079.1 GCA_900548205.1 uncultured Roseburia sp.
TGTCATAAAAACACACTTCGTGTGCGATGCGCATTTTTTGATCCGGCAGATGTATATAGGATAAGCGCATTGTTTGTCAGGGAACAGAGCACAGCGTGGGTGTTTTCCTGTGAGATTTTATATGGATAAGTTATACTAATAAATAAAAAAATGTAAAGAGAAAAAATAATAAAATAAAGGCAAAGAGATTGACTTTGCAAAAGGGACTGTATTATAATTTTAACGACCAATCATTGAATTATTGGTGGATAACACCGGAAAAGAGGATGAATATGCAGGAATACAGACCATTTAAAGAGGGAAAAGTACGCGAGATATATGACAACGGAGATAGCCTGATCATGGTTGCGACAGACAGAATCTCTGCGTTTGACCATATTTTAAAAAATGAGATTACAAAAAAAGGTGCGATCTTGACGCAGATGTCAAGATTTTGGTTTGATTTTACGAAAGACATTGTACCAAACCATATGATTTCCGTAGATGTGAAGGATATGCCGGAGTTTTTCAGAAATGAGAAATTTAACGGCAACAGCATGCTGTGCAGGAAGCTTGAGATGCTGCCGATCGAGTGCATTGTGCGCGGTTATATTACGGGAAGCGGCTGGGCAAGCTATCAGGAGAACGGAACTGTATGCGGCATTCGTCTGCCGGAGGGGCTGGTAGAGTCCGATCAGCTGCCGGAGCCGATCTATACACCGAGCACGAAGGCGGAAATTGGGCTTCATGATGAAAATATTTCCTTTGAGAAAAGTGTTGAGATCTTGGAGAAGGCTTATCCGGGGAAAGGAGCAGACTACGCAAAGCAGATTCGTGACAAGACGATTGCTCTCTACAAGAAATGCGCAGAGTATGCACTTTCTAAGGGGATCATCATCGCAGATACCAAGTTTGAGTTTGGTCTGGATGAGAACGGCTGCGTAGTGCTCGGCGATGAGATGCTGACGCCGGACAGCTCCAGATTTTGGCCGCTTGCGGGCTATGAGGCAGGCAAGGGGCAGCCTTCCTTTGACAAGCAGTTTGTCAGAGACTGGTTAAAAGCAAATCCGGACAATGAGCTTTTACTGCCGGAGGAGGTTGTGACAAAGACGGTTGATAAATACAAGGAAGCATTTGAACTTTTGACAGGAACGAAATTTGACGCATAGAAACGAGCATAAGGAGAACGATATGGGTACAGACAGATATACAAGTCCGCTGTCCGAGCGCTATGCCAGCAAGGAGATGCAGTATATTTTTTCACAGGATATGAAATTTTCCACATGGAGAAAGCTCTGGATCGCGCTGGCGGAGACGGAGATGGAGCTTGGGCTTAGTGAGAATGGGAAGCCGGTCATCACGCAGGAGCAGATTGACGAGATGAAGGCGCATATCCATGATATTAATTATGAGGTGGCAAAGGAGCGCGAGAAGCTGGTGCGTCATGATGTGATGAGTCACGTTTACGCTTATGGGCAGCAGTGTCCGAAGGCGGCCGGCATTATCCATCTGGGAGCAACCTCCTGCTATGTGGGCGATAACACGGATATTATCGTCATGCATGAGGCGTTGAAGCTGCTTCATAAAAAGCTTGTCAGTGTGATTGACAAGCTGGCAAAGTTTGCAGATACCTATAAGAGTTTGCCTACGCTGGCATTTACCCATTTCCAGCCGGCACAGCCCACAACCGTTGGAAAGCGTGCGACACTCTGGGCGCAGGAGTTTCTGATGGATCTGGAGGAGCTTGAGTATGTGATTGGTACCTTAAAGCTTCTCGGTTCAAAGGGGACTACGGGAACACAGGCGAGCTTTTTGGAATTATTTGACGGAGATCAGGAGACGATTGATAAGATCGATCCGATGATTGCAAAAAAAATGGGGTTTGCGGAGTGTTACGCTGTTTCTGGACAGACTTATTCCAGAAAGGTGGACACACGAGTATTAAATGTATTGGCGGGGATTGCGGCAAGCGCGCACAAGCTGTCTAATGATATTCGTCTGCTTCAGCATTTAAAGGAGGTGGAGGAGCCGTTTGAAAAGAACCAGATCGGTTCTTCCGCGATGGCGTATAAGCGCAATCCGATGCGCTCGGAGCGTATTGCATCGTTGGCGCGCTATGTGATGGTGGATGCCTTGAATCCGGCAATCACATCGGCGACACAGTGGTTTGAGCGTACGCTGGATGATTCTGCAAATAAGAGGCTTTCGATTCCGGAGGGCTTTCTGGCGATCGATGGTATTTTAGATCTTTGTCTGAATGTAGTAGATGGACTTGTCGTTTATGATAAGGTCATCACGAAGCATCTGATGGCAGAGCTTCCGTTTATGGCGACGGAAAATATTATGATGGATGCGGTGAAGAATGGCGGAAATCGTCAGGAGCTGCATGAGAAAATTCGTACGCTGTCGATGCAGGCGGGCAAGACGGTAAAGGAAGAAGGGAAGGAGAATAATCTTTTAGAGCTGATCGCGGCGGATGAGGAATTTAATCTTACCTTGGACGAGTTAAACGCAGCGATGGAGCCGGCAAAATATGTCGGGCGTGCACCGATCCAAGTAGAGAAGTTTTTGGAGAAGGTGGTAAAGCCCGTGCTTGAGGCAAATAAGGGGGAGCTTGGCGCAACGGCCGAGATCCATGTGTAGGATGTAGAGAAACAACGAGTGATACGATTCGCGAGCTACTCTTATGTCAAGAAGAAAATCGCAGCATCAAATGTAAGCGTTTGGTGCTGTGATTTTTTTGACATAAGAATGGATCATGAAATATGATATTATAATTCAGCTTCCCCCTCTTGTGGCCAGAAAGGGGCTTTCCGCGTGTTCCTGGATATTGCCCGTATACCGCCTGCGCGATTTTGCGGCGCAGATTTTTCAAAGCTATTTCTCGCCAACGCTGCGGTAGACACGGCGGGCAAATACCGCACAGCCTATGGAGAGCAGTGTGATGAGCAGCTCTGTAACCAGAAGGTTGATGGCGCCAAATTGGTATAAAGCGGCAAAAATATCAAGTCCTGCGTGCAGCAGGATGGCAAGCGGAAAGAGATAAATTTTTGATTTTTCCCGTACTGCAGCAAACACAAGGATTGAGAGTGAAATGTGCAGGAGCATCGCAAAAATGCGTTCCCATACGCTCCACAGGTAAAGGGAAAAGGTGGATGCGGCAAGGTTTGCAATGACAAGCTCATATGCGTCCGCCTGCTGCTGCGGAAGCTGCTCGATCATGACGGCAAGGGAACCGTTATTGATCATGAACGCAAGCGAGAGGTTGCTGATCATACCGACTCCAAGAAGTATTATGCACTCCATGCCGCCGTGACCGATGCCGTAGGTAACGGCTGTTTCCCTTGCGGTGTAATTTTTAAGGAAATAGCGGAATGTGACAAAACGTCCGCATTCTTCAAAAATTCCGGCAAGAAGCGCACCGGTGAAGGCATACGCCCATGCGTGATTTAAAATATAATCCGAGACGCTGTTTGATCCGGAAAAAAGAAAATATTTCGGGATATTTTCCAATACAAGCACGGCAACGGTGAATGTCGCGACGCCGGCAAATGCAGGTACAATGCTGCATTTTTCTTTCATATAAGCGAAGTCTCCCGAAACGTGGCGACGGTTGCGGATTCTCCAGATGATTAGCAGAGCAATGGGACCTAAGACCGCGATTCCCATAGAAAACAGCATACCGGCGATTGCGCGGATGAAACATGCGCTGTGGAAGATAATGTGAGAAGTTGATTCATAAAATACCTCCGCTTTTGGTGAAATATCTTTTTCTGCGCGGATCAGCGGAAATCACCCATATAAAAAAGTGCGATCACACCAAGACCCGTATGTGCGCCGATGGTAGGTCCGACATAGTTAATAAGAAAGCTTTCATAGCCGAGGCGTTTTTTGATGAGGTCTGCGACAAGCTGTGCCTCCTCCTTGCAGTCTCCGTGAGAGATAAAAATGACGTCATTTTTATCTCTCCAGGCGCCAACCTGTTTTTCCATTGCATCGACAAGCGCAGTGAGGGATTTTTTGCGGCCGCGGACCTTTGCCAGAGGAATCAGGTGCCCCTCATTATCGACATGGAGAATTGGCTTTAAATTGATCATTGTGCCGACAAATGCGGCTGTTTTTGATACGCGTCCGCCTCGATAGAGATGAAAGAGGTCGTCCACAGTAAAATTATGTACGAGGTGAAGCTTATTTTCTTCCAGCCACGCAGCGGTTTCATCTAAGGATTTACCTTGCTCCTTTAGACAGACAGCCTTGTGGACGAGCAGTCCCTCGCCTAAAGATGCACACAGGGAGTCGACGACGATGATGCGGTGCTCGGGGTAATCCTCCAAGAGCTCATTGGCGGTGATCCGGCTGCTGTTATAGCTTCCGCTTAACCCGGAGGAAAACGAGATGTGGAGGATATCGGCATCCTGCTCACGGATGATCTGCTCAAACAGGGCTTTTGCCTCATCAGGATTTGCCTGTGAGGTTGTCGGGAGAGAGCCGTTTCGCATATAGTCATAGAAATCCCTGACCGGAAGCGGATGTTCCCAGCTATAGGTAGTTTCGTTGAGGGTATAGGTAAGAGAAAGCATACCAATCTCATGCTCGCGGATATATTCTGCAGGCAGATCGCAGGTGGTATCGGTGGTGATAATAAAGTTTTTCATGAAGCCTCCTGTTTCTAATAGAAAATTTCATTGTTTCATCTGCACTTATTATAAAGGAAAGCAGAAAAAAATAAAAGTTTAAGAACGGAAAAATTTTAAATATAAAGATTCTATAAATCAAAAATAAAATTTACAAATGGTATTTACAAGTGTAAGGAATCGCATTATAATACAAACATCTTTTATCAAATATGTGGGTTTACCTATGTATCACACCTATTTTATCTGTTGAGATAAGGAGATACCGATTTGTAGGGCATATCCATCGTTTCTGGAAGAATTTCCAAATATCCATTTTTAGAGAAGACAGAGGAAAGTATAAATGAATATCGTATTTTGGGGCAAGGAGCACCAGAGCGGCACAACAGTTCATATGCTGGCTGTGGCAGGTATGCTGCGCATTCTTTGCGGCGAGGAACGCGTGATAACCGGGCGTTTTCTGCGGAATGGGCAAAGCGAATATGCCGTAAGCGACTGTGGTGTTGGGTTAGGAGGCAGACGGCAGCATTTTTTGTGGAATGCAGATATTGCGGTTGTCAATCTAAAGGCGAAGCGCAGAAATATTGGCAGATTTTTTGACGAGGATTTTCATATCGCAAAAAATATGATGTTTTTGCTTGGCGCATGCCACAAGGAGGATGGTGTCGATGCGTCGTACCTGCATCGGATTTATCGGATCGAGCCGGAACGGGTTATTATGATTCCCTATAATGTGGCTTTTGTGGAGGCGATCGGGGCAGGAAATGGTGATGCGTTTATCAAACGCGAGCAGGCAGCGCCCACGACGCTTTTAAACGAGCAGTTTATCGGAAGTGTGCGGCAGGCAGCTGTCCGCCTGATCAACGGCTTTGTGTAACCGGTTAAATAAAAACAGAGAAAATATCATGATGGAGGAATTGATATGGAACAGATTATGAAGCATTATGGCAATGCAATTTTAGCAGTGATCGTATTATTGGCGTTAGGAGCAATCTTAATTGCGGCTTTGTCGGAGAATGGATATGTTGCGGCAGAGTTTAAGAATGCCCTTACCGGATTCTTTTCCAGTATGAATCAAATATCGTAGGAGGTGTTATGGGAGAGATTCTTACGTTTGAGCCGACAGCGGAGCAGTTTGGCGTTTTGTGGAAATATCTGCAGCTTCCGTATGTCACAGATGTGGATTACAACGGCAGGGAGCTTTGGATCACAGACTTGAAAAGAGGAAGGTATCGGGCGAAGGAATGCCTGACCCAGGAATTTATCGACACCTTTACACACAATATTTCCAACTGTGTGAATAAACAGTTTAACCATGCCAATAAAATTTTGGAGGCAGACACAAGAGAAATGCGTATCAGCATCATTCATGATTCCGTGACAGCTTCGGGAATCAGTATCTGTGTGCGCAAGTCGCCGTGCATCGTGCGGAATACGATTTCAAGGATGCTTGAAAATGCATTTATACAGGAGGATATGTTAAAGCTTCTGTTAAATTGTGTGCAGGTAGGAATGAATTTTGTGTTTGGCGGAGAGCCGGGGGCCGGAAAAACAGAATGTGCAAAGTTTTTTATGCAGTTTATTCCAAAGGAGGAGCGCGTGATCACGATCGAGGATTCCTATGAGATACATTACGGAATGATCAATCCTGGAGCAGATGCGGTAGAGCTTAGAGTTGGGGCTGGTTTTAGTTATACAGACGCGATCAAGGCAAGTCTGCGCCAGAATCCAAAATGGCTTGTGCTCTCAGAGGCTCGCTCCACAGAGGTTATGTCACTGCTGGAGCAGTGGAGTACCGGAGTCAGCGGATTTACCACGATTCATTTGGATGATGTGAGAAAGCTCCCGGACCGCATCCAGAATATGCTGACTGATGTGAAGGACGCATGGCGGATGGAAAATCGAATTTATCGCTATGTAGATGTCGGTATTTTGATCCGTTGTATCAGGCTGAAGGACGGCAGGATACATCGTTATATCGACCAGCTTTGCTTTTACAGCAGAGAGGAAAAGGAAAATTGTATTTACATGCTGGTGGAGGATGGAGAGATTGTATCGCATGAGCTTCCACCTGCAATCAAGAAGCGCTTTGCGCGGGCAGGGATCACAGATCCCTTTGCCTGTGCCAAGTGGGAGAAGTATTTAGACGAGGGGAAGTAATGAAGAAAACAAAAAATGTTTGGAAAAAATTTGCACTGCAAAATCCAAAAAATCTGGAACGTGAGGTGCATATTTATGGCTATCATTATTCTTGGAGAGCACATAGTATCTCGATACTTGGAACGTTAGTCGGAAGCTGGCTGTTAGGCTTCGTTTTTCAGCTTCAGGTTTTCTGCACGATCGTCATTGCCGCCGCCGCGACATTTGTGCTGCCGATGCTTGTGCTTGATATGTATAAACGGATGTATGAGCAGAAGCGGTTCGCGGATGCAGCTGCCTATATGGAGCAGATGCTTTACTCCTTTCAAAAAACGGGAAAGGTGACGGGGGCGCTAAAGGAGACAAGAGAGATTTTTTCGGACGGTCGGATGCGTCAGTGTATGGATGAAGCAATCGCACATATGGAGCTTGGGGTTCCAAAGACGACACAGGGAGTATTGGCGGAGGGGCTTTTGCTGATAGAAGAACGTTACCGGTGCACAAAGCTTATGCTGGTGCATGAGTTTTTACAGGCAATGGAGTCTTATGGCGGAGCGGCAGAGGAGACGGTACTGTTAATTTTGGAGGATATCGAGAATTGGAAAAAGCGGGAATACCAGCTGCAGGCGGAAAAAAAGAAATACCACACGGATAATGTGATCTCGATTGTGGTGTCTGTTATTTTATGTGCGGTGGCACTCTATGTGCTTGAGGGTATGGGACAGATGTTTCAGGGAAGCAGCAGGGTAGATATTTTTTCCTTACCCGTCATACAGCTATCCTCAACAGTTTTTATTCTTCTTTTGCTGAAAATTTTGGTAAAAAGCATGAAGGGGTTGACAGAGGATTGGCTGAACGAGTCAGAAAAGCATGCAAAGGAGTATGTGCAGCATAGCTATGATATGGTGATGCACTATGAGAAGGAGACCGTACATCGCTGGAAGCTGTGGGTGCAGGCAGGCGTCTTTGCAATGGCGTTTTTGCTTCTTTTGGCGGGAGCGGTGCTTCCGGCTGTGATCGGGATGGCTGCCGCAGGAGTATTTTTTGGCTACCGCAGACTTGGCTATCGGTTGGCGAAAAAGGATGTCACGGAAGCAATGTATCTGGCCCTGCCGCAATGGCTGATGGAGCTGCTGCTTTTACTGCAAAATAATAATGTGCAGGTTGCGCTTATGAAGTCTGCCGCGCAGGCTCCTGCCGCCCTGCAGGAGGAGCTTGCTGCCTTGCAGGATCGTATACAGGAAAGACCGGGAGATTTACAGACGTATACAGCCTTTTGCAGCAGCTTTGATTTGCCGGAGATTCATGGATGTATGAAAATGCTGCATGCATTTTCAGAAAACGGAACAGGAAATCTAAGAGAGCAGATGAACCGACTTTTGGAGAGGGTAGAGCGTATGCAGGAAGCGGCGGATGTGATCCGCAATGATAGGATCGCGTTTCAAATGAAGATGATTTTTTCCTATCCGGTGTTGTCTGCAATCGGAAAGCTGCTGATTGATCTGACGGTGGGAATGGCAGTGATGCTTCAGGTTCTTGGCAGTATGGGAGGTGTATAGAAGATGAAATATATTGTTGAGATTTTCTCAGGTCTTTTTATGCTGATCTGGAATCTGTGTTTGTGCGTTAGCATGCTTGGCGTCAGCTCAGAGACAGCGGAGGCAAAGGAGTATAAGGCAGCAGTCGTGGCGGAGATTGAAAACAGTAATTTTAATCCGAATGTGATAGAGGCCTGTGTGCGTGAAGCAAAACAGCATGGTTATGAGCTTGAGGTTGCACCCTGCCATTATGGAGAGGAAAGGCAGATGGCAGAGGTATGCCTGACCTATCGCTATGAAATTCCCTTGCTTCAGATCTCGCAGGAAAGAACGACAAGGGGAATTGCACGTTAAAAGAATAAGAAGAAGGAGCAAGAAGATAAATGGAAATCGTGGTGGGAGAATTTGGGGCTGCGTTATTAGGCCTGCTTGGAGGAAGCTGTATAGTCGCATGGATGATGGCATTATTGACCTATATTTCTACTGTTTTGTAGTTTAAGGAGGAACGACGATGAGAGAGATTTTTGAGCATTATGGAAGCGGACTCATACAGCTGATAGGCGGTGTTTTGATATTTGCAATCTGGAGAAGCTTGTTTACTCCTGCGGGAGGGCTTTATCAGATATGTCTGCAATATCTCAATGCAATTTGCGGTTAAGATTTGTGAGGAGAGAAAATGGAGCTGATTATAAAAATATACGGAAGATTTTTGATAGGCTTTTTGGTGATTGCAGCCTTTTTGCTGTTGCTTTTTACCGGAATACAAGATGCGCAGGGGAATGTAGGGGTTTGGAAAATGACAGGGGCACTTCTTGCGCCTGAACAGGAACAGTGGGGAGATGAATTTCAGACCTCCTTGCAGGAGTCAGCGCGGGCAGTGCCCAAAATTTTTTATCGGGGACAGGAGGCTTTGCGGGTAGGAAGCTACGATATAAAAGAGATATTTGGAGCATTAGACTGTGAAAAAGCGGAGTTGGAATTACAGGCCCGAAAAATGAGCAATCAGCAGGGGGAGATACCGCTGAATGCAGAGGGACTGCGCAGCGGTAAGCTTGTATTTCAGGAGGCGGGGAGATATCGTTTAGAGATATGTGCGACAGACAGATGGAATCAGACAAGTGTCTACCGTTTTTCAATTCCTGTAAATGGGGGAAAAGCTTGAGATGAAAAATGGAGTTATGTTGTTGGTGAGCGGGGCGATCGGTATTTTAGTATTTGCAATGGTTATGACGATTTGCGGGCATATGAATCGCAGTACAGAATTGCAGGAAAATTTATCAACTGCGGCGGAAGGGGCTTTGCAAGAGGGGATAGAGGGAGAGTGGATAAAAAATGATCATGCGCTGCTGGCGGAGTGCATTGGAAGGATGGCAGTTGCATTAGATGCGGATACCGATATAGTCATAGATGTTTTTGGTATAGATTCCCAAAAGGGAATCTTAGCCTTGCGTATGTCGGGAAATTACAAGCACCCGAACGGCATGAAGGGAAGTACAGAGTGGGAGCGCGTGGTAATTAGAGAGAATGGAGAGGAGAAAGAAACTATGGAGGTATGTGAGGTTTCTTTTTATATGAATAAGGAAGCTATGTCAGATGAGAAGGAATGTTACAAAAAATATTATGTTCCAAAAGGCGAGCAGGTGATAATGCCCGTGGAGCCTCAAAAGGATGGGATGGTTTTTGCAGGTTGGAGGGACGTCAACGATTATATTGCGGACTTTTCGCAGCCGGTAGATCAAAGAATTTCTTACTATGCGGCGTGGGAGTAAGGTGATGTTGTAAAATATATATTCAAGGTATGGTAATTTAAAGTCTGAAAGTATATACTATATCAGTAGTATAATAGAAGGGAGTTTTGGTATATGAAAACGAACAGAATTTTAATTGGGGCGGCATTCGTAGGTGTATTAGGTCTGGGCGCATGTGGAAAAACGGAGCTTCAGCCATTTGCGGAGCAGGTTGAGGCAGAGCTTGGCAGCTCATTGGATGAAAACGTAACAAGCTATGTAGCATTGGACAAAAAAGCGGCAAAGGAGGCGGTGCTTGATCTATCTGCGGTTGATACGAATAAAACAGGCACTTATCCAGCTTCTGTTACTTATAAAGAGTAGACAGCAGTGTTTGAGGTCGTGGTAAAGGACACGACTGCACCAGAGGTTACGTTGGTGGATAAAGTGACAGTCGCAGCAGGAATGCCGCTGCATGCAAAGGATGTGATCGCAGAGGTGACG
>URJS01000080.1 GCA_900548205.1 uncultured Roseburia sp.
GGAATATGCTTATAAAGCTTTACATGAATGCCGTCCCGGATCAAAAATTCCTCCTTTAACAGCTTTGCTGCCTTATAAACCAGATTATTTTCATTTGTCGGCAAAAATGACAGATTTGCACACATCGTGATCTTCCCCGAACGGTTGCGCATAATCTGGAGACGGTCAAACAAGTGAATGGTCTGCATGATCATCCGCACCTCATGATACCCGTCCTCCCTGCGCCTTACCACGTCAAGACCCAGATTGATTTTTGCCAATGCCTTTATGGAAATCTCCTTCATAACATCCCCCGCGTCAGCACTCCTTGTGCCCTCTTTTGTTTTATTATGTTTCTCCAATGTATTTTGTATACAATATGCATCTTACCATTTCCTCCCAAAAAGGTCAATTCCAATCTAAAGAATCTATCGTATTCTGTCGATATAGCTAGTAGAATATAGAACAAAGGTTTCTGATAAAGGAATCAAAGCATGGATGCAGGCTGCTCTGCAGCCACAAAAATATAGTCCAAAGGAATGGAGGAATCAATCATGGGTATTCAATCAATTACCGGAAACATGCTGCCCCCGCAGCGCACAAGCTATTCTTCACAAAAAAAGAGCGAGAACACAAAGACTTCCGCCGCTGCTTCCAAGGAGGCTCCAAAGTCTGAGAGCGCTGCTGTTTATGAGCGCAGCGAAAAGCCGGCAAACGGCGTTACAAAAAAGACAGATTACGCGTTGATCGCAAAGCTGAAATCAGACGCAGAACAGCGTACGGCACAGCTGAAAAGCCTTGTGGAGAAAATGATGACCAAGCAGGGCGCTGTCATCGGAACTGCCGATTCTATGTGGCGTTTTCTTGCAGGCGGCAATTTTACAGTTGACGCAGCCGCAAAAGCACAGGCGCAGGCAGCGATCGCCGAGGACGGCTACTGGGGTGTCGAGCAGACCTCTGACCGTATTCTCGACTTTGCAAAGGCGCTCTCCGGCAACGACCCGGAAAAAGCAGATATGCTTTTAGACGCTTTTAAAAAGGGATTTGAGGAAGCTACCAAGTCATGGGGCAAGACACTTCCTGACATTTCCCAGCGCACCTATGATGCTGTCGTTGAGAAATTTGAGGCTTGGAAAAGCGGCGTCGCTTATGCAGATTCCGCACAGACAGAAGCATAATTTTAGAACAAAGAATCTCGCTTGCGGGATTCCCCGCCTGCGGCGGGTCGCAACGACACAGTTCCATTCCGCCGCAGTGCGATTCCCCGGAGGGTTTTGCTTTATAGGGAACAAAGTTTCCTATAAAGCAAAAAGGCTGACGCACGAATTTTCGCACGTCAGCCTTTTTACGTTGTCTACTCCTGCTCCCCTAATAGCTTCTCAATACTTACAAGCTTAACGCATACCACAAAAATACGGGTTGCCAATGTAAGCTCCTCCATCTCCGGAAATGAGGGAGAAATGCGGATCACAGAGTCCTTCGGGTCTTTTCCATAGGGGAATGGCGCACCCGCCGGCGTCATTACAACGCCCGCCTTTTTCGCCTTTTTTACCACCTTCTTCGCACAGTCCTCCAACGTCTCATAGGTAATAAAATAGCCGCCCTTCGGACGATACCATGTTCCGACGCCAAGACCGGAAAGCTCCGTCTCAAAGGTATCCAGAATCATCTCAAACTTTG
Source organism: uncultured Roseburia sp. (assembly GCA_900548205.1). Taxonomy (GTDB): domain Bacteria; phylum Bacillota; class Clostridia; order Lachnospirales; family Lachnospiraceae; genus Roseburia. The sequence continues at coordinate 1,660 of URJS01000080.1, forward strand.
GCCGCATCGACGCCGCATGCTTTTTCATATGCTCCTCAATCCCATGCACATCCTGAAAAAAGCGCACATGGCGAAGCTGATTCACCTTATCGTAGCCGATCGTCTGAATCTTTAGCTGTTTTTTGATGTCCTCTAAATTATTTGCAGAGGTTGCGATTGCCGCGACGCCGGAGCCCGGAAAGCTGATCTTGCTTGTCGAGCAGAATTTGTATACCAGATCAGGATTTCCTGCCCTCTTGCACTCCGCTAAAATCTCGATCAGATGATCCTGATCCAGATCATATAAATGATGTACACAATATGCATTATCCCAGTAAATACGGAAGTCCTTTGCCGCCGGCTTTAATCTGGCAAATCGGCGCACGGTTTCATCCGAATAGGTAATTCCCTGGGGATTGGAATATTTCGGTACACACCAGATGCCCTTGATCGCCTCGTCCTCGCTCACCAGCTTCTCCACAATATCCATATCAGGTCCGGTCGCAAGCATCGGCACGTTTATCATCTCAATACCAAAATATTCGGTAATTGAAAAATGCCTGTCGTACCCCGGTACGGGACATAAGAATTTCACCTTATCAAGCTTGCACCACGGCGTGCTTCCCATTACACCGTGCGTCATGGAACGCGATATGGTATCGTACATGATATTTAAGCTTGAATTTCCATAAATAATAATATTATCGGGATTGCACTCGATCATATCACCAAGCAGGACCTTCGCCTCATGAATGCCGTCCAAAACACCGTAATTGCGGCAATCTGTACCGTCCTCACATGCAAGGTCGGAATAAGGGGATAAAACGTCCATCATCCCCATCGACAAGTCAAGCTGCTCCTGCGACGGCTTTCCCCTCGACATATCAAGCTGTAAGCCACGTTTCTGATATTTTCCGTACTCCGCCTCCAGAACTTCCTTTTCCTTAAGCAATTCCTCTCTGGTCATCTCCTGATAAGCTTTCATTTCTTGTCCTCCTTTTCCTCCATACCCTTTATTTTACGGAAATATTCCCGGATATTCTTCTCATAGCCGTTCTCTGACGGATGATAAAAGCTGCACTCCGTCAGTCCGTCCGGCAGATACTGCTGCTCGACATAGTGATTCGGATAATTATGCACATATTTGTAGCCGTCGCCGCGCCCAAGCTTTGCGGATGAGCGGTAGTGCGCATCCTGCAAATGCACCGGAACGGGCGCTGTCATCGTACCCTTTACCGTCTCCATCGCTTCGCTGATCGCGCAGACTGCGGAATTACTCTTTGGCGCACCCGCCACATAGGTCACTGCCTGCGAGAGAATGATCTGTGCCTCCGGCATTCCCACACGCTCCACCGCCTGCGCCGCCGATGTCGCGACCACGAGTGCCATCGGGTCTGCATTTCCAACGTCCTCCGCAGCGCAGATCATGATGCGTCTTGAAATAAATTTAATATCCTCTCCCGCATAGAGCATCCGCGCCAGATAGTAGACTGCTGCATCGGGGTCTGAACCCCGCATACTTTTGATAAAGGCGGAAATCGTATCGTAATGACTGTCCCCCGATTTATCATAGCGCACCACACGCTTTTGAATACACTCGCTCGCCACCGCAAGCGTAATGTGGATCCTGCCGTCTTCGCTTCGCTCTGTCGTCAGTACGCCAAGCTCAACTGCCGTGAGCGCCGCCCGCGCGTCTCCGTTCGCCATGTCTGCCAGAAACTCAAGCGCGTCCTCCTCCAGCACTGCATGATATGCTCCCAGACCCTTTTCCTGATCCTCTACCGCCCGAAGAAGCAAGGTCTTAATATCCTCTTTGGAAAGCTCCTTGAGCTCAAAAATGATCGAACGTGACAAAAGCGCCCCGTTGACCTCAAAAAACGGATTCTCGGTCGTAGCTCCGATCAAAATGATCGTTCCATCCTCCACAAACGGAAGCAAATAATCCTGCTGCCCCTTATTAAAACGGTGAATCTCGTCGATAAACAAAATCGACTTTCTGCCATACATGCCCTGATTATTCTTTGCCTGCGTGATCACCTCCTCCATATCCTTCTTCCCCGCAGAGGTGGCATTGATCTGCATAAACTCTGCGGAGGTGGTATTGGCAATCACTCTGGCGAGCGTCGTCTTTCCTGTTCCCGGCGGTCCATAGAGGATAATGGAGCTTAATTTATCTGCCGATATGGCGCGGTAGAGCAGCTTATCCTTTCCTATAATATGCTGCTGCCCCACCATTTCATCCAATGTTTTTGGACGCAGCCTTGATGCCAGCGGCGACTCGCTTTCTTTCTTCTGTTCTCTCATATACTCAAATAAATCCATATAAAGACCTGCCCTTTCCATTCTTTTGCTTTATTTATACAGCCCAAATTTCACCATTATGAAATTTTCTTGACTAAATCCTGCATTTTTTATTCATTTTTGGATGAAAAAGCGTATTTTTTGCAAAAAATTGACAGATTCTTATATCAAAGTTTCATTTCACTGTCTACCATACATGAAATCCACTCTTTTTACAAGTAATATCCCCCAATTTCGCCATTCTGCATGATTTTTTCCAAAAAACATTTTCTTCTATGTAAAAATTTCATATCATGTGCCTATATCATAACATTTTCCACACTATCCGTCACTATAAAAAGCAATGCCTAAGGAACATCTCCCCAATAAAAGACAAAGGGCGGCTCGCTGTGCGAGCCGCCCTTTGTCTTTTCCTTATGCCACTGTAAGCAATCCTGCTTTAAGCAGCATATCCATGTTTTTCAACCGGCGCATACCGCCGATGTGTATCTGCAAAAATTACTGTAACAACGCCAGAACACCCTGTGTCGCCTGGTTTGACTGCGCAAGCATAGACTGTCCTGCCTGTGCAAGAATGTTGTTCTTGCTGTACTCAACCATCTCCTCAGCCATGTCAGTATCACGGATTCTGGACTCTGCCGCCGTCGTGTTCTCAACGATGTTGTCGAGGTTGTCGATGGTGTGCTCTAAGCGGTTCTGCACTGCACCGAGCGCGGAACGCTGTGCGGAAACCTTTGCCAGGGCGTCTCCGATCGCATCCACAGCGTAGGTTGCTGCAACACCGGTATCATCTGCGATATTTAATCCCTTAACACCCAGATAAGCGGCGTCCATCGCACTGACGTCCACGTTGATCTTGTTGGTCATGTCTGCGTCTGCGCCGACATGAAGGTTGAAGGAAAGCTTCTGGGAAACATCCGCATAGCCCTTGCTGATGGTAAACTGTACCTCACCATTTGCCGGAGTACCTACATTAACAGTCGCCTTCTCACCTGCTGCATTGGAAACACCGATGTTGTTTGCCTTGGTCAGTTCTTCCTCCATCAAGTCGTATGCATGCTCTGCGGTAATCACAGAGGAGTCGGAATCAGAAACACCATCTCCATCAGCATCTTTTCCAATTCCCTTCATCACTGTACCGTCCTCGAACTCAACCGTACTGGAATCTTTTACAAGTGGTAACAATTTAGCTTGAATATCACCTACTGTAACCGTACCTTTGTCAATATTTGTGGTATTTCCAACCGTATAGGTTTTACCATCGATTGTCACCTTCTGTCCAACATTTTTGAGAGTATCAGTAATCTTTTTTGTAATAGTATCTTTTTTAGAACCAATAGCATATTCCTTTCCACCGATCGCGACTGACTGTCCGTCTTTTAACTCGTCGATAACAAAGCTTGCACTATCCAGTGTCTCTGTCATCGTGCCCTTTAAGCCCGCGTCATGTGCTTTCATGTACTCTTTTATCATCGTTCCGTCGCCCTTGAGCAGATAAGTCTCATTGAACTTTGTGGTCTCTGCCACGCGGTCGATCTCTTTGGTGAGCTGTGCGATCTCATTCTGAAGCGCCTGACGGTCATCCTTGGAGTTCGTTCCGTTGGAAGCCTGTACGGCAAGCTCGTTCATTCGCTGTAACATGGAATGAACCTCTGTCAGCGCACCCTCGGCTGTCTGCACTGCGGAGACACCGTCCTGCGCGTTGGTGGAAGCCTGATCCAGTCCGCGGATCTGCTTTCTCATCTTCTCAGAAATGCTTAAGCCTGCCGCATCGTCTGCCGCACGGTTAATCTTGTAACCGGAGGACAACTTCTCTGAAGACTTCGCCTGCTGTCCGGTTGTGATGCCTAACATTCTGTTTGAGTTCATCGCTGTTAAATTGTGTTGTACTACCATAAATTTTTACCTCCATGTGATAAATGTTTTTCCGCCATATCTGGCGGTCGCTTCTGCGGTTGTCACCGGGATTCCGTTCCCGGAGCATATATGCAATAAGCCGTGCCCCTAGGTTAGCATGGCATTATTACCGTCTGTGCTTCTCCCTCATCAGGATGTCCGCGATCTCCCGCTTCGCCTTGTCGGAAATTCCCTTTTCCCGATAGTAGCCGGAAGTTTTTCCGCTTGCGGAGCTTCTTGCGATATTAACCTCGCGCGGTGCGTCCACCAGAAGATGGATATTGTTCGCCGAGCCTCCGGAAAATATCACGCGGACATTTTCCCCAATGTCAATGTATTCTCCCGGACGAAGTGAAAGCTTTAGCATAGATAACCTCCCTGTTTCGATGTATTTTTCCATAAATAACGTGTATACTAGCGGTATCTGTCAGCCGGAATATCTGTGTGCCATGCAACACAATGTATATTGTGTTACATCCGCTTCCTTGTGATCATACGCGCTGCCGCCATCCCTCTTCTATTTTAAGCAAACACTTTTAAATACCTCGTCACGGTCATCCTGCTCGATGCCGAGATAACGCTGCGTGATGGAAAACGAGGAGTGGTGATAAATCTCCATCAAAAGAACGGGCGGCGTCCCCTGCTTCCATGCATAATAACCGAAGGTCTTGCGCAGGGAATGAGGGCTGATCACTCCGGAAAGCCGACATTTTTCCGCAGCCTTTCGGATGATCCGGTACGCCTGCACCCGGCAGATGTGCGCGCCGCCGTTTCCCTCAAACAAAAATCTCCTGCCGCACAGCGGGGCATCCTCCTTTTCTTCCCGCTCTCCCCGATAAGCCTCCAACGCCAGACGGATTCCCTCATTGATGAAAATGCAGGTTCTTTTCCCCGTTTTCGCTTCAGTGATAGATATGTGACCGCAAAAATCTTTCTTTTTTACGTCGTATACATCCTCCCAGCGCAGCGAAAGAAGGTCTGAGACACGAAGCGCCGTGTTCAGTCCCATCACTAAAAGCAACTGATTACGCGTATTTTTTTCTTCCTCTCTGTAATAATTGATGAACTTTTCCAAATCGTTCTTATCCCTGATCGGTTGTGCTGTATTCATGCCATTCCTCCCTGAATTTATTTTTCTGCTTTATTTTTGAAATAAAGGTAAAGTATTTCAAAATTGCGCCGATATAAAAAATGAAGCGGATGTAACACAATATACATTGTGTTACATCTGCTTCATTTTTTGTTCTTGCTCAAACGAAACTCTTTTTCGTTGCTATCAGTTGTTATCGAAAATTACAGTATCAGGGACGGCGCAGCATATACTCGCGAAGCCATTTCACTGTTTAACATATAAAGGCTTCTCGCATCCTCTCCGTAAAGCTCCATTTTGGTAATCAGATCGTTAGAGTTTTTCTCCTCCTCCCCCTGCTCCTTAATAAACCAGTCCAGAAACTGAGTCGTGCGGAAATCATTGACTGCCTGTGCAGCCGCATAGATGCTGTTGATCAAACCGGTCACATAGCGCTCATGCTTTAACGCCTCCTTCACCGGGTCCATCAGCCCCTCAAATACCTTGTCAGGCTTTGCGATTGCCTCAAAAGTGACCTTCTCGCCATTATTATGAAGATAGCGGTACATTAACATTGCATGATCCTGTTCTTCCTTTGCCTGCACCTCATACCAGTTCGCAAATCCTTCCAATCCCTTCTGATTGTAGAAATTCGCCATATCCAGATAAAAATATGCTGAATAAAACTCCTGATTGATCTGCCTGTTCAATAATTCTGCCACTTTTTGATCCATGCTCTTACCTCCTGCAACTCTCTGTTTCTTTTGCATCTATCATAGTATAAAAATTTCTGCGCTGCAAGAAATTTTTATTCTTCTACCGACAGCACCTTGTAATCCTGCGCTTCCACGGTCTTTTTCAGCACTTCATCCGAAACCTCTGCGCTTAAATAAACGACAGCCGTGCCGTTCTCATGGCTGACTGCCGCCTCCGTCACCGCCGGAAGCTCCTCCAGGCACTTCTTCACACGCGCCTCACAGTGTCCGCACATCATACCCTCGATTTTCATTGTCTTTGTCATTGTCTTACTCTCCTTTTCTATTTCCATATTTGTATCAACCGCAGAACCTGCGCTCCCTTCGTGTACCCCTTCATACTCCGGTACATAGGGATGTTTCAGCCGCTTATCCCGACTCGCATCGCCGACCTTTAACAAATTCAGCCGGAGGGCGTTTGTCACGACGCAAAAGCTTGACAAGCTCATCGCCGCTGCGCCAAACATCGGATTTAACTGCCAGCCGAAAATGGGAATCCAGATACCCGCCGCCAGCGGAATCCCGATAACATTGTAGATAAACGCCCAGAACAGATTTTCATGGATGTTGCGCAGCGTTGCACGGCTTAACCGGATTGCCGCAGGCACATCCGAAAGACGGCTTTTCATCAGCACGACGTCTGCCGCATCAATGGCAATATCTGTGCCCGCCCCAATAGCGATTCCAATATCGGCGCGTGTTAAGGCAGGCGCGTCATTGATGCCGTCACCGACCATCGCAACCTTTCCTTTTTCCTGAAGCTTTCGGATCACGCGCTCCTTTCCGTCCGGCAGCACGCCCGCGATCACCTCGTCAACGCCCGCAAGCCTGCCGATGGCACGCGCCGTGCGCGCATTGTCTCCCGTCAGCATGACTACATGGATCCCCATGTTCTGAAGCTCGCGCACCGCCCGCGGGCTCTCCTCCTTGATCACGTCCGCAACTGCGATCGTTCCAAGCAGTTTCCCTCCCCTTGCAAAAAACAGCGGCGTTTTTCCTTCCTCCGCCAGTATCTCGGCACGCGTTCTCACAGCCTCCGGCACGGAAACCTTCGTGCCGATGAACGCAAGATTTCCTCCGTAGACGCGCTCTCCCGCAAGGCTTGCGATCAGTCCGTTTCCCGGCAGCGCCTCAAACTCCGCCGCATCCCCGCTTGCAGTGATTTCCCTCTGGGACGCATAAGCGAGTACCGCCTTCGCGAGCGGGTGCTCGCTCTTTTCCTCCAACGCTGCCGCGTAGGAAAGCAGCTCCTGCTCCGTATACCCCTCAGCCGCCAGCACGTCCGTCACCTTCGGCTCTCCCTGCGTGATCGTTCCCGTCTTATCCAGCGCGACGATCTGCATTTTTCCGGTCTCCTCTAAGGATACCGCCGTCTTAAACATAATCCCGTGCCTTGCCCCCATGCCGTTTCCGACCATGATCGCCACCGGAGTCGCCAGACCAAGCGCACACGGACAGCTAATGACAAGCACCGAGATCGCCCGCGCAAGCGCAAATCCGACCGTCTCACCCGCAAACAGCCAGACAGCCAGCGTAACCACCGAGATTACGATCACCGCCGGAACAAAAACGCCGGAAACCCGATCCGCCACCTTGGCGATCGGCGCTTTTGTCGCCGCTGCATCGCTCACCATCTGTATGATCTGAGAGAGGGTCGTGTCCTCTCCCACCCGCGTCGCCTCACATTTTAGGAAGCCAGACCGGTTGACGGTGGCGGCGGACACCTCATCGCCGACTGCCTTATCCACCGGAATACTCTCTCCGGTCAGCGCCGACTCATTGACGGCACTGCTGCCCTCGATCACGATTCCGTCCACCGGAATATTCTCTCCCGGCCGCACCACGAAAATATCGTCCTTCTTCACCTGCGCCGCCGGAATCTCCTGCTCGCATCCGTCGACAAGCACCGTCGCCGTCTTTGGCGCAAGCCCCAAAAGCCCTTTGAGCGCATCGGTGGTCTTTCCCTTCGCGCGCGCCTCCAGCATCTTGCCGACCGTGATCAGCGTCAGGATCATCGCCGCCGATTCAAAGTAGAACTCGTGCATATACGACATCACGCCCGCCGGATCGCCGCGCATCTGCGCATCTGTCATCGCAAAAAGCGCATAGGTACTGTAAAGGAACGACGCACCCGCGCCGAGCGCCACAAGCGTATCCATATTCGGCGCGCCGTGCAGCAGACTTTTTACCCCGCTGACAAAGAATTTCTGGTTGATCACCATGACTGCAACAGTCAAAAGAAGCTGCAACAGTCCCATCGCCACATGGTTTTCTGCCAGAAAGGACGGCGCCGGCCAGCCCCACATCATATGTCCCATCGAAAAATACATCAGAACTGCCAGAAATCCGACCGAGGCAACCAGCCTCTTTTTTAACAGCGGCGTCTCTTGGTCTGCGAGCAGGTCAGCAGCATTTTCTGACACCGAAGCGCCTCCCGCTCCCGTTTCCCCTGCGTCTGCGCCGCCTTTTTGGGACGCGCCATAACCCGCATCCTCGACCGCCCTGATCACCGCCGCCGCATCCGCCGTTCCCGTCACACCCATCGAATTGGTCAAAAGGCTGACGGAGCACGATTCCACGCCCGGAACCTTTGCGACCGCCTTCTCCACGCGCGCGCTGCACGCCGCACAGCTCATTCCCGTCACATGATACTGTTCCATTTTTCTCTCATCCTCCCTCCTGCAAGCATAGCACCCTATTTCATCAGCTTCTGTAACGTCGTCACAAGCCCATCCACCGTCTCCTCTTTCCCATCCAGAATATCCTGCGTCACGCAGGTCCTGATATGGTTCGCAAGCAGAACCTTGTTGAAGCTGTTCAGTGCAGCCGTCACTGCTGCC
>URJS01000081.1 GCA_900548205.1 uncultured Roseburia sp.
TATGTGTGCGTAGCTCAGCTGGATAGAGCACTTGGCTACGGACCAAGGTGTCGGGGGTTCGAATCCTCTCGCGCACGTACAGAAAGAGCAGAAATAAAAATATTTCTGCTTTTTTTGTTGATAATTACTATTGAAATCAGAGCCTAAAATGAGTAATATACATGATTATGTATGAGAGCATAAGGGGAGAGTATGGAGGAAAAACAAAGAATTGAGTTTTTGGACTATTTAAAGGCAATCTGTGTATTAATGGTGATCATCACACATTATGAATGGACGGACAAGACGTCCCCCTTTTTTACCATGCTGATCAACATGGCAGTTCCTGTATTCATGATCATCAGCGGTTATAATTTTGCAATGTCCAATCGAAAAAAGGCGGAGGGAAGGCTTGGAAAAATGTATGGCTGGGAGCTTATGAAGCCAAAGCTGATCCGGTTTTTAGTTCCTTTTTTTGCAGTTTGTATGATCGAGATCGTCTTGCTATTGCTTGAGGAGAGGGAAGTTCATCTTCTGCGGATTTTTTTGCTGGGAGGATATGGTCCGGGAAGCTACTATGTGCCCGTTATGATGCAGCTGTTGATTATTTTTCCGATAATTTATTTGCTGATTGAGAAGAATGTCACGTTAGGGCTTACGGCAGCGGCAATCGCAAATCTTTTATTTGAGGTTGCGATTAAGCTGTTTGAGATTGATAAGTATTATTACCGATTGAGTATCGGGAGATATTTGCTGTTAATTGCGTTTGGGTGTTATTTGTACCTTTATCCCAATCACCGGATGAAGCGTTATCAGATGCTGCTGATGTTTTTTGCGGGACTCTCTTATTTAATAGCAGTATTTGGATTTAATCGGGAGCTTTTGCTGTTTGAATATTGGAAGACGACGGCTATGCCGGTGGCATTTTATATTTTTCCGATCGTGATTCTTCTATTCCGCAGATTTTATCACAGCAGGATCCCGGGAGTGCTTGGCAAGCTTTTAAGATGGATGGGACAAGCTTCCTATCATATCTTTTTGGCACAGATGGTATACTATCATTTCAAACTGGGAGGTCCGATCATGCAGTCGGAATGGTATGTGGCAGTGCCGTTTAATATTTTAATTTCAGTTCCAGCCGGTCTGGCATTTTATGAGCTTGACCGTTTGTGTATGGGAAAAATAAAACAGGTGAAGCGGCGTGAAAAAGTAATTGTCTAGCGTGCAGGCATTGCCAAATAGGGAAAACAAGTATAAAATGAAAAGATAATAAAAAGAACTTTTACGAATAAGAAAAAGGAGCAGGAAATCAGATGGAAGGTATGGCTACAGTAAAGGTACAAAAGGGGCAGACGATTGTAAAGCAGAAGGATAAGGTACATAAGTGGTATCTGATTTTGGAAGGCACAGTAATTCAGCGCAATTCGTATGCAAGAGTGATGCTTGGAAAGGATGCGGTGATCGGAATATCGGAGAGCGACCGTTATCTGTGTGATTACATAGCAGCAGAGGATTGTACACTGGCAGCGTTTCCTTTTGGGAATGCTGATGATTTAAAGACAGCGATTCATGGACAGGCAAGTATCAGGAGCACACTGCTTCGTGCAGCGCTCAATCAGCGTCAGCTGCTTCTTAGAACTTATATGGCGTTTTATAATCTTGTGAGACAGTTTCATTCATTTGTGGAGAACCAGTATAATGATTATACGGCTTTTTGTGAGAGCTACCATCTGGAGGAGCAGGATTTTGCACGAATGAATAATTTTAAGCCGCTTGAGATGGTTCACCGCGCAGAAGGATGGGAAGTAAATAACAGCGCGAGCCTGACGGGAGGCTATCTGGAGGAGTATTTAAAATTAATGCAGAAGGATGACAGCATGTGCATTGGAGCGATCATGGAATGCTGTTATCAGACAAGACGTGTCACACAGGGAATTATCGAGATGGCGGAATACTTAAGCTATCATAAGGATATTTTGCTTTCTGTTTCGGAAAATGATATTTTTGCGCTGTATTATGAGCTGCTTCTGGATGCAAGGGCAAAAAATTATAATTTAAAGCCGCTGACCGATAACATGGACCGGATGGCAGAGATTATCAGAAAGCTTGGGATTTATGAGGAGAAGCTGATCACAGCGCGGATCGATGCTTATCGTAGTCAGGATTTTCAATCACCGGATGGTGTCTATGCAGAGCCGGAGGCGACCGCCGAGGAAGCGGAAGGTGTGAAAAAGGAGGCGGAAGCAGGCGAGGATTGCTTGATGCATATTCTTTCTTTTGCAGACTGTAAGGACGAGGAGAAGGAGGAGCTGCGAGGGCTCATTCAAAAGTATTTTAATCTTCCGGACGTCTCATCCACGGAACCGGAGGTGTATGGTCTTCGCAAGCGCTTGACACAGAGCTTTTATGATGTTTACCAGAGAGTATTTTTAAAGGTGGTAAAGGACGAGAGTCAGCTTACCCCAATCCTTGAGATGTTTTTGAATTTCGGCTTTATGGATGTGCAGATGGCAGGAGAGGAGAATGCCAATATTTTGTATGATCTGACAGAGCATCTGCATGTCTGCCGCTTGGAGCATATTTATACGATTTATGATTGGCTAAAGAGTGTTTATGAGGGGAAGAACGAACCGTCAAAGAACGAGTTTGACATGGATTATCCGGCATATCTGGCAGATTTGAAGAAAAATGGCAAGATCACACAGGAACAGCAGCGCAAGCTTATGGGAAATAATGAGTCTAAGGTGCGCTATGAGCTTCAGAATATGTTTGTCAGCGGTAATCGTGTCACCTATGGAAAGATTTCAACGTTTTGTCCGATTCTGGCAGAGTATGATCTGATCAATGCGATTGATAAAATGCTTGTGACAGCGCAGAAGCTGGAAGCGGCGCTGGATAAGGTGCGTGCCATTGATTATTCGGTATTTTACCGTGAAGTACAATTTTCAGATCCGGATCATGGCATTAACCGGGAGCTGATCATGAAGGAAATTCTGCCGGATATTATTTTAATGCCGAATGCCGGAACAAGGGCGCAGATGTGGCAGGAGACGGCGGGCGTCAGACGTGATACCTCCGCGAGATTTTTATTCCCGATTTTTACAGCGGTAGATTTAGAGGATATGATGATCGATACCATGGGAAGATACCGTTGGGAAATCTGCAGAAAGATCCAGGGTGTTCGTTGGAATGATATACGCGAGAAGTCTCTGACTGCGGAATACTGTGATTATCTGCAGTTTTACCGTAAGAACCATGAGCTTTCACAGGAGGCAAAGGAGAAGATAAAGAGCGCGTTGCTTCGTGGCAGAAATAATTATCGTGAGGTGTTTGTCAAGGATTATCAGAATTGGATCAAGTATGAATCGAAGGGAAGCTATCGCTTGAATAAGGTGACGAGGGAGATCATGCTAAGCTATTGTCCGTTTGCGCGTTCCATTCGTCAGGAGCTCGTAACGAATCCGATGTATGAGGGAGCGCTGCATAGATTTGACATCAGTAATGCGAAAAAGGTGCAGCGGATCCAGGGCGTTTATGATAAGTACCAAAAGGCAGGCGGCGTGCTGACACAGGAGCTTGAGGAAAATCTGGATTATTATAGCCTATAATGGTATTTTTTTACAGGGAAAGAACAGCAACAATGCGTATATTTTTTGCGTAATTCCAAATAATATCCTTGCGTAAGCAAATAATGCAACGGCAGAAGGATCTGCCGGAATGGAGGAAAAAATGGCAAAAAACGCAGATAATAAGTCTTCTAACTGTAGAAACAGCTATGAGAACGTAAGCGGAAGCAACAGTACAGGCTCTAATGGCACAGGCCAGAACACAACAGGCTCTGACAGCACGGGAAGCAAGAATAAGACTTCTAATAAGACATCGAACGTATCCGGTAAGTAAGAGCTCGACAGGCACGAAGTGTGAGACAACTGCATAAGATGTAAAAAGCGAAAACAGATTACAGAGGCAGCTTTGTAATCTGTTTTTTTAAACGGTAAAACGGAGGTATACGATGAGGTTTCAGATGATTCATCCGAGAGAGATCGCGCATATTCAAAAGCACAGGGGGGCGCTTGTGGTTGATGTGCGTGAGCCGGAAAGGTATGCAGAGGAGCATTGGAACGGGGCAAGAAATGTTCCCTATGAGGAGCTTGAACGGTGGCTTTGCAGACTGCCGGCACGACCGATCATTTTGTATTGTGAGTATGGGAGTACAAGTCTGCTGGCAGCGCGTAAATTAGGGGCGGCAGGCTGTGAGGTGTATACGGTGATCGGAGGATTTGATGCGATGAAGCATATGATTTCCATTGACAGATAATTTTAGAACAGATAATATATCCTTAGGAAATTAGACGTAAAATGCAAAAGGAGATTTCATGAAAACATATGAGCTCGTGATTCCATGCCATTTTGGTCTGGAGGCAGTATTAAAAAAAGAGATTTATGATCTTGGTTATGAGATCAGCCGGGTAGAGGACGGCAGAGTTTCTTTTGTCGGGGATGCGGAAGCAATCTGCCGTGCCAATATTTTTCTCCGCACGGCAGAGCGCGTGCTGATAGAGGTGGGAAGGTTTCGCGCGACAACGTTTGAGGAGTTGTTTTGCGGAATTAAAAATCTGGCATGGGAGGAGTATATTCCTGCAGACGGAAAATTTTGGGTAAAGAAGGCTTCTTCGATCAGGAGTAAGCTGTTTAGTCCGTCTGATATTCAGTCTATTGCCAAAAAGGCAATGGTGGAGCGGATGAAAAGGGAGTATCATTTAGAATGGTTTCCGGAAAACGGTGCGGAATATCCGGTACGCATTTTTTTGCTTAAGGATGAGGTTACAGTAACGCTCGACACATCAGGGGATTCGCTGCATAAGCGGGGCTATCGCACGATGGCGAGCAAGGCGCCGCTTTCGGAGACGCTTGCCGCTGCGCTTCTTTTGCTGACACCATGGAAGCCGGACCGGATCCTGGTAGATCCTTTTTGCGGGAGCGGGACATTTCCGATTGAGGCGGCGATGCTTGCGGCAGGGATTGCTCCTGGGATGAATCGGGAATTTACAGCGGAGCAGTGGACAAACCTGATTGACCGCAGTCTATGGTATGATTCCGTAAAGGAGGCGGAGGAGCTGATACATACGGATGTACAGACGGATATTCAGGGGTATGATATTGATGGGGATGTGATAAAGGCAGCGCGAGAAAATGCGAAGCGGGCGGGGGTGGAGCATTTGATCCATTTTCAGCAGCGGCCGGTAGCTGATTTGCATCATCCCAAGAAATACGGGTTTATCATTACGAATCCACCTTATGGAGAACGGCTTGAGGAGAAGGAGAAGCTTCCGAAGCTTTATGAGCAGATCGGTGCCGCGTACAGCGGTTTGGATGCGTGGTCTATGTATCTGATCACAAGCTATACGGATGCGGAGCGTTATATTGGAAGAAAGGCGGACAAGAACCGCAAGATTTATAATGGTATGTTAAAAACTTACTTTTACCAGTTTATGGGGCAGAAGCCGCCAAGACGCAGAGGGGATGGGCGGCATACCGCGGAGGGATAAATGAGGGATTCAAAGCAGTATTTATTTTTTGCGATACTTGCAGTCGCGGCGATTTTTGTCAGGTTTAACCTGCTTAGCGCAGGGCATGGGGAGACGGGGAGCTTTCGCGGCGCACAGCTTGAGCCGGAGGTATGGAATTCGCTGATCGCGTCCAGTGTCAACGATAATCTATTGTCGGTTGTGATCGACAATAAGGAGTATACAAATGAGGATTATTCCTTTTATATGGATGATAATTTGAATATCATGCTTCCGGTCAGCATTTTGCAGACTGCGTTTAACTGCAGCGCACATATTTATGAGGAGGAGCGTCTGCTTGTGGAAAAGCATACGAGTGAGATTACGTTTCCGCTGGATTCCAGACTTGCAGACGTCAATGGCAAGGCGCAGGAGGTTGTGTCGCCCTTTATAAAAGGTGACGATGATTATTATATCAGCTTAAATGATCTGTCGAATTATCTGGGCTATTCCTATACATGGAACATACAGGAGAATCTTGCATCGGCGATCGATACCTCTGAGTCGGCGTCGATTCCGGCGAAGTATGATCTGAGAGATCGGGGGAGAGTCACAGAGGTACGCGATCAGGGCTCTTATGGGACCTGCTGGGCATTTGCGTCGCTGGGTGCACTGGAATCCTCTCTCCTGCCGGAGGAAAGCTCTTATTATTCTGCAGATCATATGACGTTGAGCAATGGCTTTAATCTGACGCAGGAGGAAGGCGGAGAGTATACTATGAGCATGGCGTATCTGGCGTCGTGGAAGGGACCTGTCTATGAGGAGGACGATCCGTATGGAGACGGAAAGACAGATGAAACGCTTGACGCCGTTAAGCATGTGCAGGAGATACAGATCATTGACGGAAAGGATTATGAAAAAATTAAGGAAGCTGTGTTTCAATACGGCGGTGTACAGACCTCTATTTATAACGGATTGCGGAGTTCTCAGGCGAAATCGCCGTATTATAACCGGGAAACAGACGCTTACTGCTATATCGGGACAGAAAAACCGAATCATGACGTGGTGATCATCGGGTGGGATGATAATTATCCGAAGGAGAATTTTTCTGTCGATCTGGAGGGCGATGGGGCGTTTATCTGTCAAAACAGCTGGGGAAAGGAATTTGGAAAGGACGGAGTGTTTTATATCTCCTATTATGACACCAATATCGGAACGCATAACGTTGTGTATACCGGTGTGGAGGAGACGGATAATTACGATCATATTTATCAGAGTGATCTGTGCGGCTGGGTCGGGCAGATTGGCTACAATAAGGACAGTATGTATGGGGCAAACGTCTATACCGCAGAGCAGGCGGAGGAGATTGTGGCGGCAAGCTTTTATGCCACCGGCAAAGATACCCAGTATGAGCTTTATGTGGTGAAAAATTTTGAGGATGAGGATTCTTTCTCGGAGGCGATACCCGTGGCATCAGGAGCGCTCAGCAATGCCGGATATTATACGATTGATTTTAATGAGGGGATTCCGGTCGAAGCAGGGGAGCGCTATGCGGTGATGCTGCACATTATCACGCCTGATTCCGCACGCCCGATGGCGATTGAATATGCGGCGGACCGGGCGACACAGAAGGTTGTGCTGGATGACGGAGAAAGCTACATCAGTGCGAATGGTGTGAATTGGAAGAATGCTAATGAGGTGGAGGAATGCAATCTTTGTATTAAGGCATTTAGTAACGAACGATAAGAGGAATAAGAAACATGGAAGAAAAAGTATGGAAGCTGTCTGCGCTTTTTCTGGCGGTGCTGGCAGTTCTTGCAGTTCTGGCGCTGCCGTACCTTCCGGCGCTTCATACCATAGATGTAGAGTTTAGGGAAGCCCGTCTGGCGCAGAAGGAGTATGAGGAAAATCTTCTGCAGATGAAACATATAGCGATGCAGAACGGAGGGAGTGCAGACACAAAAAACGGAAAGATCCGTATCCGTCTCCCGGAGGGGGTGGACGGCTCTCGGGTACAGGTGACAAATGATTATGTGAAGCAGACGATACAGATTGTAATGCCGCAAACGGACGAGGCGTATTTTGACAGCGCCCCAATTTCGGGCAGCAGCAGTTACATTGATATGGTCTCCTACCGCAGGCAGGGAGAGACGGGGCTGATTGAAATTGTGACGGACCGGGTGTATGAGCTGGATCTGACATATGATGAAGACTATTATTATTTTAATTTTTTGACACCGCAGGAGGTTTATGATAAGGTTGTCGTAATTGATGCGGGACATGGAGGGAGAGATCCGGGAACGATCAGGCGGGGAGTCAATGAAAAGGATGTGAATCTGGCGATCGCTTTACAGCTAAAGTCGATATTTGAGGAGAGCGGTGAGAGGATTGGCGTGTATTATACACGAATGGATGACAGCAATCCCAGCTATGAGCAGAGAGTTCGGCTTGCCAATGAGACAGACGCAGATTTGTTTATCAGCATACATAATAATTCCCTGCAGGGCAGAGGAGCGTCGTCGACCAAAGGAACACAGGTGATGTATTCAGAAACCTCAGGACTGAGTGAGCAGCTTGCACAGATCTGTCTGGAGGAGATGACAAAGATGCTTGGAAGTGATAACCGTGGGCTTGTGGAGGGAAACAGTATTTATATTATCCGTAACAGCGTGGTTCCGGTGGCGCTGATCGAGGTTGGTTTTATGACGAGCCCGGAGGAGCTTGCATTACTGGGAACGGAGGCATATCAAAGACAGGCGGCAGAGGGAATTTACCGCTCTGTTTTTCGGGCGTTTGAGGAAGGCTATTAGGGAGGAAAGCTTCGATGAGGAGAATTGTTTTTGCAACAGGAAATGAAGGAAAGCTGCGTGAGATCAGAAATATCATGGCAGACCTGCCGGTGGAGATTGTTTCCATGAAGGAGGCGGGAATTGAAGCAGAGATAGAAGAAACGGGGGAAACATTTGAGGAAAATGCGAAGATTAAAGCGCAGGCAGTAGCTGCGCACACGGATGATATTGTGCTGGCAGACGATTCCGGGCTGGAGATAGACTATCTGAATAAGGAGCCGGGGGTGTATTCTGCGCGCTATCTCGGTGAGAATACTTCTTATGAGATCAAGAACCGGACGATTCTTGACCGTCTTGCCGGAGTTGAAAAAGAGAAGCGGACCGCGCGCTTTGTCTGCGCGATTGCAGCAGTTCTTCCGAACAAGGAAACGCTGGTCACACGGGAGACGATTGAGGGCTATATTGGAGAGAGGCCGGCAGGAGAAAATGGCTTTGGATATGATCCGATTTTTTATGTGGAGGAATATCAATGCTCTACAGCGGAGCTTAGTGAGGAGCAGAAGAATGCGATCAGCCATCGGGGAAAGGCGCTTCGGGCAATGAAGAAATTGCTGCACGAGTATGGCGTATAGCTGTGGGAGGAACAAATGAGAATACTGATTGTAAGTGATACGCATAGGAGACATGGTTATCTGATGGAGGCTTTGGAGCGTGTGCAGCCGATCGACCGCTTGATCCATCTGGGGGATGCAGAGGGGGAGGAGGAAGAAATTGCATTGCTGGCGGAGTGTCCGGTCGAAATTGTTTTGGGAAACAATGATTTTTTTTCCGATCTGCCGCGTGAGAAGGTGCTGCAGCTTGGGAGATACCGTGTGCTGCTGACGCATGGTCATTATTATGGTGTCAATATGGGGCTTTCC
This sequence comes from uncultured Roseburia sp., assembly GCA_900548205.1. Lineage (GTDB taxonomy): Bacteria > Bacillota > Clostridia > Lachnospirales > Lachnospiraceae > Roseburia. The sequence continues at coordinate 9,196 of URJS01000081.1, forward strand.
ATGATCTGGAAGGAGGCGGCTGCAGGAAATTATGACATAGTGATGTTCGGACATACGCACAGGCCCGTCATTGCGGAGGAAAACGGGGTAATTGCGCTTAATCCGGGGAGCATTTCTTATCCGAGACAGGAGGGGAGAAGCCCATCTTGTATTCTTATGGAAATTGATCAAAAGGGCGAGGCTCAGTTTGAGATCATGTATTTTTAGGTACGCCCGGTTAGCGTAAGAGGGTTTATAAAATTGTAAAAAAAGGTGTTGACTTTTCAAAGGTTGTCCTATATAATAGCTTTTGCGTTACGGAGCGGACAGGAAAGGTCACCGTACAATTTTAGTATTATAAACCTTCGGGGTGTGGCTCAGCTTGGCTAGAGCGCCTGGTTTGGGACCAGGAGGTCGCAGGTTCGAATCCTGTCACCCCGATTGTGTGTTTTAGCAGTTTGACACTAAGCGAAAATGAGTAAAGGAGAAGAAGACACATGGGAATTAAAAATTCAGAAATGGACTATGATAGGGTAATCACAGATTTAGAAAACTGCTGCCTGAAAGAGGAGCATTGCGGGAACTGTAATAAAAAAGAGTGTATCGTGGGATATGGGCAGAATTGTCTGACACAGTGTATGAAGGATTCTGTGACATATGTGGAAAACGGTACAGATCATATTCCTTACACAGACTTTAAGGTATATGATGAGGAGGAATTTGAAAAAGGCATTGCTCATATTTTGAGATTATGCAGATCCTGCAAAACGGACCATTTCGACAACTGTATCATAAGTGTTCTCAGAAACTGCTATGAAATCGGTTTGTTTGGAGAAGCGCAGGAATATGAGGGAAACAACCTTGTATATCTGGCATCGCTCCATACGAAATATCCTGAGAAGGCGCAAAGGGTGATGGAAGAATTTCAAAATACAGAAGAATTTTGTGGTACAGAGGAATAGCATTTTCTTAATGAGAAGCTATCTTAGCTGTCGGTGGAAATGTTGGACAGGAAAATGCAGGTAGGGGAGTATTGGGGGAGAGGGAAAATAATTTTTGTTGCTTTTGTATAGATCAATTTAAGAAAGGGGCAGAATGATGGTAATTGTATAAAAATTCTGAAGGTTTTAAAATTTAGTCTTGCGGAAGCAGAAAGAATGTGGTATTATAAGTGGGTCGTCGAGATTAGGGGAGGCAGAAACAACAGTTAGTTGGTTTTCTGGATGATCGGATCCTATTATCTCGATTTTATGCGGGTGTAGTTCAATGGTAGAACACCAGCCTTCCAAGCTGGATACGTGGGTTC
>URJS01000082.1 GCA_900548205.1 uncultured Roseburia sp.
ACTATAGAGCGAGGGTGCCGCTCAATCATCTAATTTGATGATTTTGCGACACCCTCTGGTGTATAATCTACTCAGAAAGGTGATCGGAACTGATTTCCGATTGCCCTCAGTAAGAAAATGAATTATAAGAATAGCATCCTCAACTTTGGACGGTCTGGGATGCTATTTCTTTTTGTTATTATGACTATATATGTAAGAAAGAGCCGCAAAAATTACCAGTGTACTGTATCACTCACATTTCGCATAATGACTTGCCTGAATTTCCATCTGCTGCGTTGTCGTCAATCGACGATGCCACCGCATCGCCTCATTCCTCCGCCTTACAGGCTGAAAATTCATTCTGCGCCATTATGCTGAAAGTGAACGAGACAGTACACTAACAATAAAGTCAGAACCTCCATTGTGTTCATCTGGCATCACCCTCTTTGTGTACGAGAGGGCATCTAAGCATCGGAAAATCACATCCTGCTTTCTTTTCAATGATACAAAATCATTCTATCATACAGGGAACAGAGGTTCAAACAAAAAGGTATCTCGTGTTTTTGGAGGGCTGCTGTTAGGATCAGGTTCTCTGATATTCGATCATTTCCAGAATTGAAAATATGAATAGGGTATGATAAGATTGATAAAAATGAAAGTGTTAAAAGCCCACAAAACGGAGGTTTGAGAGAGGATGGAAGCATACAAGCAGGAATTTATCGAATTTATGGTAGAGAGCGATGTGCTTAAGTTTGGAGAGTTTACACTAAAAAGCGGCAGAAAGTCCCCATTTTTTATGAACGCAGGCGCCTATGTGACAGGCAGCCAGCTGATGCGTCTCGGCGAGTACTATGCGCAGGCAATCCACAAGACGTATGGAGATGACTTTGATGTGCTGTTTGGTCCGGCATACAAGGGGATTCCGATCAGTGTTGTGACAGCGGTTGCCTATAGTAAATTATACGGAAAAGAGATCCGTTACTGCTCTGACCGCAAGGAGGAAAAGGATCACGGTGCGGATAAGGGCGGATTTCTCGGAAGCAGCTTAAAGGATGGCGACAGAGTTGTTATGATCGAGGATGTAACGACCTCCGGCAAGTCGATGGAGGAGACGGTTCCAAAGGTGAAAGGGGCGGCAGACGTTGCGATCATAGGTCTGATGGTTTCCTTAAACCGCATGGAAAAAGGGCTTGGCGGTGAGAAGAGTGCGCTTGAGGAGGTACAGGAGCGCTATGGATTTGCGGCAAACGCGATCGTGACGATGGCCGAGGTGGTAGAGCATTTGTACAACCGCCCGTGTCATGACAGGGTTGTTATCGATGATAAGCTAAAGGCAGCGATTGACGAATATTACAGGCAGTATGGCTGTGAGTAAAAAGAGACGCCGCTTGATGGCGATCGGATTATTTATCTTATATTTTGCAGTATTATTTTATTTCCTCTTTTTTTCGGAGGAGCTTGGGCGCACCTACAGCGAGCGCACCTATCATTATAATCTTGTACCGTTTAAGGAGATCGGAAGATTTATCCGGTATCATAAGAGACTTGGTACGGGGACCGTGCTTTTGAATATTGTAGGAAATGTCGCCGCGTTTGTGCCGTTTGGTATATTTCTGCCTGTTTTTTCCACACGCTGCAGAAAATTTTGGTTTACGGCATACTATAGCTTTGAACTCAGCCTTTTGGTAGAATTATTACAGCTGGTGGCGAAGGTTGGAAGCTTTGATGTGGATGATCTGCTGCTCAATACGTTAGGCGGGATCATCGGATTTTTCGTTTATTGGCTAGGAAAAAGAATATTGTGGGGGAATAAGCGTGAGAAAACGCCGGAGGAGAGATTATAAGTTTACAGAAAAAACACAGTCCAAGCGGGGAATCGCCGCGCTGTTGTTAGCTGTGCTGTCACTGGCAGTGCTGGCTGCCGTGATCATGAATTCATTTTGGAAACAGGGAAACGGAAGTATGTATCTGGGAAGCGCGGGCGTGGCGGCAATGCTGCTTGGCATCGTTGCGCTTGTAATCGCGATCAAGAGTCTGCGGGAGGAAAATTCCTTCAAACTGTTTCCCTATGTTTCGACGGTTGTTTCTTTTTGTGCAGTCGGCATCTGGGTTGCGCTTTATGCCGCAGGCATGGCAGGCTGACAGAGGAGGAAATTGGGATGAATGATTTTCAAAAGCAGATCGCTTTTATTATGGAACTGGATCAGATTAAAAAGATTGGACGGCAGACATATCTGGCGGATGGGAGCCGGAAGGAAAATGATGCCGAGCATTCGTGGCATTTGGCGCTGATGGCATTTGTGCTTGCCGATTATGCAAAGGAAGAAATTGATCTATTAAAAACGATGAAAATGGTGCTCTTGCACGATGTGGTTGAGATTGATGCGGGCGACACCTATGCTTATGATACAGAGGGAAATAAGACGAAGCGTGCGCGTGAGCTAAAGGCGGCAGACCGTATTTTTGGATTGCTTCCGAAGGAGCAGGCAGCGGAATACCGTGCGCTTTGGGATGAGTTTGAGGCGATGGAGACAGCAGAGGCAAAATTTGCGAATACGCTCGATAAGGTTCAGCCGCTTCTGCTCAATGACGCATCGGGCGGCAGGTCGTGGATGGAGCATGGTGTGAAGAAGTCCCAGGTGCTGGAAAGAAATGCGCATACAAAGGAAGGGTCTGATGAGCTTTGGGTGTATGCGAAAGGGCTGATCGAGAAGAATGCGGCAGAGGGAAAATTATTAGAGGAATAGGAGGAATGGAGAGACAAGTGGGATACAGTGAGATTTATGAGGAGTTGAATCATCAAGCGAGGGAACGGTTTGAGCTGATGGAGGAGCGGATTGCTCAGATTTGCAGCAAGGCAGAAACGAAAGAGCAGTCTGCTGATTATTTTCAAAAAAACGCGGCGTTTTTGCTGATGCTTGCAAAGCTTTACAGGGATCGGAAGGATGTGGACAGTAAAAGCGCCGCAGAGTTAAAGCAGCAGAATTTCAAGCTTTATGAGGATATTCTGCCGGAGGCATATCAGAGCAGCTATGCGAATCCGGCATATGCCATCAAAGTGTTTGGCAGGGAGCTTGGAGAACCGCTTTGCTTAATGGCAGCGCATCTTAGGGAGAGTATCCGTGAGGTGTTCAGAGGGAATCTTCTCCGTCTTACGATTGCAATGGAGCTGTTTGTGGAGGTCTATAATACCTTTGAGGCTTGGGCAAGAGAGGAAGAACATGCGCAGGGGACGGAGCGCGCAAAAGAGCTGTCACAGATTTTTTATTGGTATTTTCACGATTACAGCGAAATTTTTCAGGAGGAGAGCATCCGCAGACAGATCAATCCCGGGGAAAATTTTGAGACCGAGATCGTGTTGGGAGCGGATTTGACGGATCCCTCTTATCTGTACCGCTATGGCGCATATATCGGAGCGAATGAGCTTGTGATGGCAGAATTTTTAAACCGTCTGCCGGAGGAAAAAATTCAGGCGATGGCAGATACCTATACAGAGGGGTATCGTATCGGTTTTGAGGTGACGGGCAAGGATATTAGCAAAAAGAAGGTCGTTCAGGTGCGTTATCCGATCGGCTTTGAGCGCATGGTGCGTGCAGCTATCCGCAATTTTGAAAAAATGGGCTTGAAACCGACAATGGCAGCGACAGGGACGGCAGCGAACAAGCAGTTTGACTATGATCACAAGGAGGATCGTGCCTACTATATAGATAAAGCGTATGTAGAGCGGTGCTTAGAGGTCAGAAAGACATATTTTGAGGAGGAAAAGCTCCTTGCGGCAGGGATGGCGGGACCGGCTGTGATAGAGGTATTTGGGGAGGAGCCGTTTTCGCCGGAGACGAAGAAGGAAGCGCTTCATTACGATAAGAAACAGCAGCAGCTCTGTGTCTATGAGATGAGTCAGGCAGGGCAGATCACTAATAAATACATCAAAGGCGAGGAGCGCAGCTTTACGATCATCGCTTATCCGGTACCGGCGATCGGAGCGCAGTTCGAGGAGATTTTTGAGGAAACGGTAAAGATCAATACCCTAGATTATGCGCTCTATCAAAGGATGCAGCAGATCATGATAGATGTGTTAGATCAGGCGGAGCGGGTGCATATTACCGGACGGGGGACAAATAAGACAGACTTATATGTCAATATTTGGAAATTAAAGGATCCTAAGAAGGAGACGGCATTTGAAAACTGTGTGGCAGACGTTAATATTCCGGTCGGGGAAGTCTTTACCTCTCCGGTTCTTGAGGGAACAAACGGAAAGCTATTTGTCAGTCAGGTCTATCTGAATGAGTTAAAATATGAGAATTTGGAGATTGATTTTAAGGACGGTATGATTTCCTCTTACACCTGCACGAACTTTGCGGAGGAGGAAGAAAATGAAAAATATATCCGTGATAATCTCCTAAAGCATCATGAGACACTTCCGATGGGAGAATTTGCAATCGGAACAAATACGACGGCGTACCGGATGGCAAGAGATTTTCATATTGCAGACAAGCTGCCGATTTTGATCGCAGAAAAGACGGGGCCGCATTTTGCAGTCGGTGATACCTGTTATAGCCATGAGGAGGATAATATTTCCTATAATCCGGACGGAAAAGCAATCGTGGCAAGGGAGAACGCGGTGTCTGCGCTGCGAAAGGCAGAGGATGCCAGCGAGGCGCAGAAGGCTTATCTGAATTGTCATACTGATATTACGATTCCGTATGATGAGCTTGACAAGATTACGGCGATCTGCAAAGATGGAAAGGAAATTGATATTATTTCAGGCGGCAAATTTGTGCTGGAGGGCACAGAGCAGTTAAATGAGCCGCTGGAACGATAAGTTAAGAAAAGTAAGAACAGGCAGAAAAGGAGTAGCATTATGGCAAAGGTTGGTATTGTAATGGGAAGCGATTCGGATATGCCGGTTATGGCAAAGGCAGCGGATATTTTAGAAAAGCTCGGAATCAGCTATGAGATGAAGATTATTTCCGCACACCGTGAGCCGGATGTATTTTTTGAGTATGCAAAGAGTGCGGAGGAGCGCGGCTTTAAGGTGATCATCGCGGGCGCCGGCATGGCGGCGCATCTGCCGGGAATGTGCGCGGCAATCTTTCCGATGCCGGTCATTGGAATCCCGATGCATACGACGTCACTTGGCGGACGTGATTCCTTGTATTCGATCGTACAGATGCCGTCGGGTATTCCGGTGGCGACCGTTGCAATCAATGGAGGTGCAAATGCAGGATTACTTGCAGCGAAAATTCTTGCAACATCAGATGATTCAATTTTGCAAAAATTAAAAGAATATTCTGAAGAATTAAAAGAACAGGTCGTGGCAAAGGATGCGAGACTGCAGGAAGTTGGTTATCAGAATTATTAAAAGCGGACGCCGCCGCAGGGGTTTCCCTGTGGCGGCATTTCTCACTTTAGAGGGAAGCTTTGCTGCAAAGCAAACCTTCTGGGGAACGACCTGCGGCGGCATGGAATCGTGTCGTTTTTAGAATATGATTTTAGAATATGATAAGGAAATCGTCTAATTGGGGAGCGGCCGGAAGGCGTTGATTTTTATGTATTTCGAGGCAGTGGTAATTTTCGGCGGCAATACAGAGGAGTCTTTATTAAAGAGCAGTAGAAAGAGCCGGGGGAGTAAGGCTTAGGCTGCGTAATTAGATCGTACAATTCGGGGGAAGGCTTGTTGCCTTAAGAGCGCAAATTTAGGAGAGCGAGCAGAATTGCGGCAGACGGTTAAAAGTTCTTCTCTGCCTATGTGAAGCAGGCAGTAAGATTTATTTTATTAGAATATTTGAAAAAAATAAAGGAATCCATTAGTGCAACTAATAATATGGATAATAATATATAATTGGAAAATATAAGGTATTCCATTTATACTGTAGCTAAAGAATGTTAGAATATAGAAACTGGACGTTTGATCGAATGGAGGAAAGGCAATGGATTACAAAAATTCCGGTGTTGATATTGAGGCGGGTTACAAGTCAGTGGAGCTGATGAAGGAGTATGTAAAAAAGACGATGAGACCGGAAGTGCTCGGCGGACTGGGCGGTTTTTCGGGGGCATTTTCGCTGGAGAAGATCAAGGAAATGGAAGAACCGACGCTCGTATCAGGAACGGACGGATGCGGCACGAAGGTAAAGCTTGCATTTCTTTTGGACAAGCATGATACCATCGGTATCGACTGCGTGGCAATGTGCGTCAACGATATTGCCTGTGCCGGAGGCGAGCCATTATTTTTCCTTGATTATATTGCGTGCGGCAAAAACTATCCTGAGAAGATCGCCACGATCGTGGGCGGTGTCGCAGAGGGCTGTGTGCAGTCTGGCTGTGCGCTGATCGGCGGAGAGACGGCGGAGCATCCGGGACTTATGCCGGAGGACGAGTATGATCTTGCGGGCTTTGCAGTCGGCGTTGTGGACAAAAAGGACATTATCACCGGAGCGCATTTAAAGGACGGCGATGTGATCATCGGTATGGCTTCCTCCGGCGTTCATTCAAACGGTTTTTCCTTGGTGCGCAAAATTTTCCGTATGGATGCAGAGACATTAAATACATATCATGAGGAGCTTGGAAAGACGCTCGGCGAGGCGCTTTTAGCTCCGACGAGGATCTATGTGAAGGCGCTTGGCTCTATAAAGGAAGCGGGCGTTACCGTCAAGGCATGCAGCCATATTACCGGTGGCGGTTTCTATGAGAATATTCCGCGTATGCTCCCGGAGGGCAAGCACGCGGTCATTGAAAAGCACAGCTACGAGATCCCTGCGATCTTTTCCATGATGGCGCGCGAGGGGAACGTCTCTGAGGAAGTGATGTACAACACCTACAATATGGGGATCGGCATGATGGTCGCAGTTGATCCGGCAGACGTGGAGACGGCAATGGAGGCTATCCGCGCGGCGGGTGACACACCGTATGTGATCGGAAAGATTACAGATGGGGAAAAAGGGGTGACCTTATGCTAAAGCTTGCGGTCTTAGTGTCCGGCGGCGGCACAAACTTACAGGCGATTTTGGATGCGATGGATTGCGGAAAAATTCAAAATGCAAAGGTTTCGGTCGTCATCAGCAACAACCGGAATGCGTATGCGCTTACGCGTGCGAACGAACATGGCATCGAGGCGGTCTGTATTTCTCCGAAGGATTTTGCAGATCGGGCGGCGTTTAATCAGGCATTTCTTGAGAAGCTGGACTCCTATCAGGTAGATTTGGTCGTGCTTGCCGGATTTCTTGTTGTGCTCCCGCAGGAAATGATACAGCGGTATCAAAACCGTATTATCAACATTCACCCGTCCCTGATCCCGTCTTTCTGTGGGAAGGGATATTACGGATTAAAGGTGCATGAGAGCGCGCTTGCGCGCGGTGTGAAGCTTACAGGGGCAACTGTGCATTTCGTGGATGAGGGAACAGATACGGGACCGATCATTTTGCAGAAGGCGGTAGAGGTAGAACCGGGTGATACGCCGGAAACCTTGCAGCGCCGTGTGATGGAGCAGGCGGAGTGGGTGATCCTGCCGCAGGCGATCGATCTGATCGCAGCCGGAAGGGTAGCGGTGTGTGACGGACGTGTGCAGATAAAAGCAGAGTAGGAGGAGATCAGAATGAGGGTACTGGTAATAGGAAGCGGCGGACGTGAGCACGCGATCGTGACAAGCGTGGCAAGGAGTCCGCGTGTGGATCAAATATACTGTGCTTCGGGAAATGCAGGAATCGCTGCGCAGGCGGAGTGTGTGCCGATTGGTGCGATGGAGTTTGACAAGCTTTTGGCGTTTGCCAAAGAGCATCAGATTGATTTTACGATCGTGGGGATGGACGATCCGCTGGTAGGCGGAATTGTGGACATTTTTGAGGCAGAGGGATTGAAAATATTTGGTCCGCGCAAAAATGCTGCGATTTTGGAAGGCTCGAAGGCATTTTCCAAGGATTTGATGAAGAAATACAAGATTCCGACGGCTGCCTATGAGAAATTTACTTCCCCGGACGAGGCGCTTGGATATCTGGAGACGGCGAAGTTTCCGATCGTGCTCAAAGCAGACGGGCTTGCGCTAGGAAAAGGCGTGTTGATCTGCAGCACGCTGGAGGAGGCAAAGGACGGCGTGCGGGAGATCATGCAGGATAAGAAATTCGGAACGGCGGGCAATACAATGGTCGTGGAAGAATTTATGACCGGACGCGAGGTGTCTGTGCTCTCATTTGTGGACGGTAAGACGATCAAAATCATGTCCTCCGCGCAGGATCACAAGCGCGCCAAGGACGGAGATCAGGGCTTAAATACCGGAGGGATGGGAACGTTTTCTCCAAGTCCGTTCTATACGGAGGAAGTAGATTCATTTTGCAGGAAATATATCTATCAGGCGACGGTGGATGCGATGGCGGCCGAGGGCAGACCGTTTCAAGGTGTCATCTTCTTTGGGCTGATGCTGACGGCGGACGGACCGAGGGTGCTTGAATACAATGCCCGTTTCGGAGACCCGGAGGCACAGGTGGTGCTGCCGCGCATGAAAAATGACATCATCGACGTGATGGAGGCGTGCGTCGACGGCAGACTGGATGAAATTGATTTGCAGTTTGAGGACAATGCCGCGGTCTGCGTGGTACTCGCATCGGACGGTTATCCGGTTTGCTATGAAAAAGGTTATCCGGTTCAGGGGCTTGAGAAGTTTGCAGGAAGGGATGATTATTACTGTTTCCATGCCGGAACTGCGTTTGATGCGGATGGAAGGATCGTGACAAACGGCGGGCGTGTGCTCGGCATCACGGCTACCGGAAACGACCTTAAGGAAGCCCGCGCAAAGGCTTATGAGGCGACGAAGTGGGTGCAGTTTGAAAACAAATACATGCGTACGGATATCGGCAGGGCGATTGACGAGGCATAGAAGAAAAATAGGCTTACCCATATGGATGTCATTGCATATCATATACTTAACAAGGCAGTCGGTGGGTGAGTGCGGGCAAGAGAGGCAAATGCCAGATGCAGCCTAGCCGCTGGCAAAATAATTGAGTTAAATAGCGCTTTCGTTTACCAGACTGGGGGCGCTATTTTTTGTGGCTGAAATTAGTTGCGAGAGTGATTACGGCACAAAGCATAATTACGAAAGTCAATCAATCCTTGTATGCAGCCATAGACACCGGTTGCTTTCAGGTGCGCGGCAACTGGCATATCGTTCCCTTCGGCTCTCTGTGTAAGTCTATGATATTTTCAATGTCTGGAATTTAAGATATTCATAGATCGGAGGTTGTGACTGCTTTTGCAGCAGAAAAATAAAGATCATTAAAACAGATTGTTGTGTATAAAAAAATGCAACATTACTTATAATAATGTTGCATTTTGTCTACATATCATATATCGGACATGTCTTTGAAAACTTAACATCTAAAATAAAACTTTTTCGACTTATGTTTCAAAAGTCCATTTTTAAAAAGAGAGAATCTCTCTCATCCTGTTCAATTCCAAGATATTTCTTTGTAACCCCGTAGGAAGAATGAT
>URJS01000083.1 GCA_900548205.1 uncultured Roseburia sp.
TCTTCAAGCGGCTGTATGAGGACAGCGTGACCGGGCGCATATCAGACGAGCGTTTTTCGGAACTGTCGGCAGACTATGAAGCCGAGCAGAAAGAACTGAAAGAACGTGCCGCCGGATTGCAGGAAGAACTTTCCAAAGCGCAGGAAGCCACCGAAAACGCAGAAAAGTTTATGAAAGTGGTTCGTAAACACACCAGTTTTGAAGAACTTACCCCTACTCTGCTGCGGGAGTTTGTGGAGAAAATCGTTATCCATGAAAGCGTTGCCCTTGACGGGAAACGCCGGGGGAAGTTACGCAGACAAGAAATCGAAATCTATTATTCTTTTGTCGGCAAGGTAGAACTGCCCGACTAATGCCCGCCCTGTCCGGTTCTCTTACCGGATAGGAACGGCAAAATTTTTTACACTTCTTTTACTTCTTTATCTCACATGAGCAAAAAGGTACACCTGGTTCGCCTCATCCCACACCTCTTTCTGCGGAACGCTGCCAAGCGACCCAAGCATACTGAGAAACCCGACGCCATACACCGCCATAAAAACGAGATACCCCCCCTCCACGGCAAGATACAGCAAGCCCTTGATCTTCTGCTTATGTACGATATTTCCGAATCCCATCAGCACCATCGACAGCTTCGTCTCGACACCGCCCTCTCGCACTGCCCGCATACATGTGTACGGCGTCGGGAACTCATTGACTCTTTTCTTAAACTTTAACATTGTTCATCCCCTCACTCAGATTCCATCACTGTTCATCGCTTCATGCATCGCCTCCGTCTGCTCGGCGGCGTTTTCATGCGTCACGCTTCCGTTGCGGATCCCTTTTCCCATGTTCTCCACCGGAACCCAGCAGTTGTTCATCTTTGCCACAAACGGCTGCAGGATCGACGTGTTGTTGAAGGTGTCGTTCTGCGCCGATACCAGCGGATCGTTCGCGATCGCCTCGTCCGCGAGAAGCTCCGTATTGCACGGGATCACATTCCGCATCTGATAGTGCGTCAGCTGCGCCTCGGCAGAACCGAGATATACGGCAAGCTCCACCGCAGGCACCATGTGTTTGCTGTATGGATTGACGCCGATCGCCTTCGATCCGGCGTAGGACATCATCTGCTTTTCCTCGCCGTTTAAGGTGAACTTCGGCAGCGCCGCCACACCCATGTCATCCCCGAGCGCTTCCTTGACCGCGTTCGCATCCCAGGAGCCGGAGAAAATCGCCGAGATACTGCCGTCGCGCAGCCCCGCAAGACCCGAACCGTCCGCATCGATCTTAAAATTCGGATTATCTGCCAGATCGACGAGATAATTCGTCACATCCACCGCCTTCTCGCCCGAAAAGTCCACGCCCTTCTCCTCCTGCGTTCCGTCCCCGAACAGCGTACAGCCGTTTCCGATGTAAAACGCCGGCGTATACCAGGAGTTGGTCAGCGGAAATGCAACCGTGCCCTTTGTCAGCATCGTATCGAGATTTTTGACGTCCTCCTCAGAGAATACGCTCTTGTCATAGTACATAAACCAGGTGTTTGTGGTAAACGGCACGCCGTAGAGATCGCCGTCCTTGACCAGAGACGACAGCACCTCCGCAGAATTCGTCTGCTCGATCTTTTCACGGTACTTGCCGCCGAACTTCGCCAGCGCGTTAGCGTCCGTCATCGTCGTGAGCGTGTCGTTCGCGTACATAAAGACGTCTGCGCTCGCCTCCGGGTCCTGCGCGACCTGACTTGCCGCCGTCGCCTCGTCCGCGACCCCGTAGACAAAGGTGATGTCCCACTCCGGATGGAGCGCCGCAAAATCCTCACACGTTTTCTGCAGCCATTCGCCGCTGTCCTTCGACTGGTCCTCCGACGGAGACCAGACCATCAGACGTATTTTTTCCGCCTTCCCGGACACGCTCTCCATCTCTGTTTCCGTACCGCATCCCGCAAAACTCATTGCCGCGGTCACCGCCGCCAGAAGCAGCGCAATTCCTCGCTTTTTCATGTTTTCCTCCATTTTCGCAATTTGTTTCGTATTGTTTCGTTTATATCAGAATAACGCATGACGAGACAAACGTCAATATTCTATCTGATTTTCTCTCCTTTTTACAGTTTTTGATTTTTATTTTTGTGCATTTTTCACATTCTATTTTTCTTTTTTAGGTTTTCACGAAACAATCCGGTTCCGGATTCTTGCTTTTTTCTGCTCGTTTCGGTATAATAGATTGCATTACCACTTAACACCAAAAGCGGTCAGAAAGGCACACACTATGGCTACTATTCAGGATATTGCAGATAAACTCGGTGTTTCCAAGGGAACTGTCTCAAAGGCGCTCAACAATGCGCCAGACATCAGCGAAACTTTGCGAAAAACAATTTTGGACACGGCTGTCGAGATGGGCTACCAGAGACTTCGCCGGCAGAAAAGTGATGCAAAGAAGTTCTGCATCATCATAGAAAATATGGAATACGAGCAGCCGCACCAGTTCGGCTACGATTTCATCATCGGCTTTCGCCAAATGGCGGAACCGGCGGGCTATGTGGTCGACGTCGTCCCGATGAACGACCGCATACAAAAAAAGACGCCCTACGACGTCTTTATGCTCCAGAATGATTATATCGGGGCATTCGTGCTCGGCTTCTCCCTCACCGACCCGTGGATGAAGGATTTTAAGACAAGCCACACGCCCACGGTGCTCTACGACAACTATATCCCCGCCAATCCCTATACCGCTTCCATCGGGATCGACAACAGTGAGGGAATGATGCTCGCCGTATCCCACTTAAAAAGCCTTGGGCACAGAAAAATCGGCTACTTAAGCAGCGCGCTCGGATCCCACATTATGCAGGTCAGACACAAGGCGTTCTTTCAGGCGATGAAGCAGAATGACTTAAAAACCGAGCCGACCTACGCCGGCGCCTCCTACTATATCACACAGTGCATCGAAAAGCATCTGCCGCGCCTGCTTGCCATGGGCATGACGGCGATCATCTGCAGCCACGACCAGATCGCCAACGCCGTTATGGTGGAGTGCCAGCAGCGCGGCTACCGTCTCCCGCGCGACATCAGCGTGATCGGCTTTGACGACCTCCCGCTCTGCGCCTACACCTCGCCGCCGCTCACCACGATCCGCCAGGACCGCACCGAGCTCGGAAAATGCGGCTACTATGCGCTGGACAGTATCTTAAACCGGGTGTCGATCGGAACGATCCTGCTCCATGCGCAGCTCGTGGAACGGGAATCGACAGGGAGGATCACTGCTCTGGATTTCTGACTGCCGCCTCCGATTATATTCGGGCAATCTGATCTATCGCATACAACGGCAGATTAACGAGCCATTCTTCTTTTTTATAGTCCGCCATAGAGGTGCGGACAGAAACCTCGGGTAAAAATTTTTCCCGATAGGTTTTCAGACTCTTGGCTCTAAGATTCACCTCTGCGTTTACTTCAACGGGAACGATCCGTTCACCTGTATCAACAACAAAGCCAACCTCACAGGAGCCTCTGTCGTTGGTGTAATAATAAATATTCAAATCCTCGATCGTTTTTAACTGCTGGCAAACGTATTGTTCTGTAAGCGCACCCTTGAACTCAGCAAAAAGATCGTTTCCATCAAGCAAAGTATGCTGACGCAATCCAGCCATACAGCCGAGGAGTCCAACATCTACCACAAACAGCTTAAATGCTTTCATATCCTCATATGCCCGCAAAGGGATGCCCGCCGCATTGACACGGCTGACCTTATGAACAAGACCGCAATCGCCAAGCCACATAATTGCGGTTTCATAGTCCTTTGCACGGGCGCCTTCACGAACAAGCCCATAGATAAACTTCTTGTTTTCTTTCGCCAGCTGAGACGGTATGCTGTTCCACAGCATACGCAGTCTCGGTACGATCTCATTTGGAGCGTGCTTGGAAAAATCCTGTTCGTAGGCAGCAAGGATTCGCTTTTGAACTTCACGAACCTCGTTAAAGTCTTTATTGTCTGAAAAACCCTGCACAGCTTCAGGCATACCGCCAACAAAGTAATAGTACTTCAAAGCATCCATATATGTCTGCTTAAAGCCCGTAATCATTTGGAAGTCCTGCTGATCAAGCAGTCCGGCAAACCGCCCTTTACCGGTTGCCATCAAAAACTCCTTGAAGGAAAGAGGATAAAGCTTTAAGAAATCCACCTTGCCCACAGGGAAAGATGTCCCTTGATGCAAGGCAATGCCGAGCAGCGAACCGGCGCATACAATGTGATACTGCGGCGCATTTTCGCAGAAATATTTAAGGGATGCCAACGCCCTTGGAACTTCCTGTACTTCATCAAAAATCAACAGGGAATTATCGGGATCGATCTTACGTCCTGCATACAACTCCAGACCCATAATCAAGCGGTCCGTATCCAGATCAGAAGCGAATAACTCTGCCATTCTGGAGTTAGCGTCAAAATTGACATATATGGTATCTGCATACGCCTGTCTGCCAAACTCTTTCATCAGCCAGGTTTTGCCGACCTGACGGGCGCCTTCAATGATCAAGGGTTTACGGCGTTTGCTTTGTTTCCATTTTAATAGCTTTTCCATCGCGATCCGATACATACATACACCTCCGTCATTCTCATCCAAATATAGTATGTCACAGAATCACAAAAAATACAATGATCTTTTGAAAAGTAATCACAGTTTTTACAGTGAATAAAGTTAATATATCTCAAATATTCTTTCTAATTTTAGGGCATAAAACAACGAGTGACACGCTTCGCGAGCCACTCTTATGTCAACAACGAGCGACACGCTTCCCCAGCCACTCTTATGCCAAATGGAGCGCTGCCCCATAGGTGATCTCCCGCCTATGGGGCAACGCCCCCTTATGAATCACGATCTTCTTTTTATTTATCCAGCACAGCAAGAACAGCATCCAGTTCTTCCACTTTTGCGCTTTCATTGATCGCAAAAATATCCATATAATCATTTTTATTTGTGATAACCACCGGAGATGCAATCTCATACCCCGCCTTTTTTATCTCTTGCAGATCAAATTCCAGCAATACATCGCCTTTTTTTACAGAATCTCCCTGCTTTACGCGCGGATAAAAATATCTTCCGTTTAACTGCACCGTATCCATTCCGATATGAATCAGAATTTCTTCATTCGTTTCTGCTGTAATGCCAACTGCGTGACCTGTTTGGAACAGTGCGGAAATCACACCATTTACCGGAGCCACAACCCTTCCGACCGTCGGGATGATCGCAATTCCCTTACCGATCGTTTCCGAGTGAAAAGCAGGATCTTTCACACAGGCGATATCCATGACCTCCCCGCTCATAGGCGAAGCGATCACTCTGTTTGCCTCGCTTCTGCTATGTAACGCTGCCTTTTTTTCATGGTCTTTTACTTCCCCCGGAAGCTCTTCCTGAAATCCAAACACTACCGTGAGTACTGTCGATACAACAAGCGTAATAATCGTTGCGATGATCATATGGAGCATAAACTGGGGAACTACACCAAGGATTCCCATAATGCTCACGCCTGCCATGGCAATAAATTCCACTCCCATGATCCCTGCATACAGACCACCGGCTGCCGCTCCGATCATTGCTGCGACAAACGGTCTTTTATACCGCAGTGTGATCCCAAACATTGCAGGTTCGGTAATTCCCATAATCGCAGTAAACGAAGTTGATAAAGCTGTTGATTTCATTTTCTTATCTTTGGAACGCAGAAATACTCCAAAGGCAGCGCCGCCCTGTGCCACATTTGACAGGATGCTTGCAGATAAATAAAATTTATCAACTCCGGTTGATGTAAACATTGTCAAAAAGGCCGTTGTCAGGGCATAGTGCATACCCGTCATCACCAGCAACGGTTTAAACGCGGCAATTAACATGACTGCCAGCCATCCTGCGACACCATAAATGCTCATCAGGAAATCAGCGATATATTCCCCACAATAGAAGCCTAAAGGTCCAATTGCCACAAACATCAGAACCATCATGACCAAAGACGTCAGCAGCGGACTGCAAATAAATTTCAGCGCCTCCGGGAGATAACGGTCAAAAAATCTTTCTACATGGCTTAACACCCAGACCCCCAGCAATGCCGGCAGCATACTGCTGCCGTAGCTTACCAGCGCAACCGGCAGTCCAAACAGCGTCATTGCCTCCGCAGCAGTCACGGCAGCCGTAAAGCTTGGATGCAGTAACATCGCTCCGATCATCAGCGCCATATACATATTTGCCTTAAATACTTTCGACGCACTTACCGCAACAAAGACTGGCATAAAATAGAACACAACATCTGATACCAGATTGATCAAAACAAAGGTGGAGGACGTCGTGTCGACTCCCGCTAATTGCAAAACTGCAACCAGCACTTTCAGTAATCCTGCTGCTGTTAAAACCGGTAAAATCGGTGTAAATACACGCGGGATCACCGCAAGTGCCCGCATAAAGATATTTCCCTCTTTTTTACTTTCATCTTTATCCGTGACATTTTTAAAATCAGTTTTTAATTGGGCATAAATCTCTTCACACACATCGTGCACCTGATTTCCAATAATGATCTGCAGCTGCGCACTGCTCTGCACAACTCCCATAACTCCGTCAAGCTTCTCGAGTGCTCCGGTGTCTGCTTTTTTATTATTTTTTAAAGTAAAACGCAGTCTGGTAGCACAATGCTCTAACCCTGCTATATTTTCTTCTCCTCCAACCAAACGTATAACGCCAGTTGATAGTTACTTTTTATCCATGTTTATTCCTCCGTTTCTCTGCTCATCAATCTCTGAATGTGGATCATTAGATAAGTACACTCATCCTTCGATACATGAAACATATACTTTTTTTCTATAAACTCTTTGATCCGCAAAACACATTCATATGCTTTTGGATATTGCTCCTTTACAGCGTCATATAGTGGATTTTCTTCTTCATACTGGACCTTAAGCATGATGCGCTGAACAAAAAATTTTAGCGTCATCAAACGCTGGAAATTCATGCTTTCCTCGTTCCAATCGATCTTTAGCTGATACCGGATCACCTGTATGATGCCTTCCATCAGCTGGAGCATTTCAATGCTTCTGTAAGTATCCATATCAAACTCTGCATTTATAATGTGCATAGCGATCGCAGCCGCCTCATCATCATTTAATTTTACCTGAAACTCGTCCTCCAGCAGCTCAACAGCTTTCTTCCCAATCTTATACTCCTTTTCATAGAACCGCTGTACATCATATTTAAACAGATTTGACGGCATAATATTCTGATGGTATCGTTCAAAAATAAAATACAGATGATCTGTCAATGAAATATAGATCGTATCGCTAATTTCTTTCTTCAGAACCCCCCGTGCATAAGCAATGATCTCCTCCGACACCTCCAAATACTGGTCTGGAATCTCCTGGATCAGCGCGATCAAGCGGTTTTTATCTTCTGAGTTTGCCGAAAAAATTCTGTCCACTTTATTGACGTCCACAAAATCTCCCGGCTTTAATCCAAACCCGATCCCTTTCCCCAAAACTACCTTTTCCAGACCATCCTTCTCTACAATGAGCGCGCTATTATTCAACGCTTTTATGAGTTTCACATAATCACTCTCCCCCACCTATTTATATAAGTTTTTCCCTCTTTGGCAAATCGTTTCACGATACCAGTCAAAACTTTTTTTCTTGTAACGGTTCATATCTTTGAGGTCAAAATCCTCCCGATTGACATAAACCAGTCCATAGCGTTTATTAAATCCCTGATGACCACTGATCAGATCAATAAAAGACCATAGATTATATCCCAAAACTTCAACACCGATATTGACCGCCTCATTGATCGCCAGTAAATGACTCTTAATATAATCAATCCGGTAATCATCATTTACTGTGCCATTTTCCAGTTCATCCGGGTAGCTCAATCCATTTTCCGTTATCATCAACGGCAGATTATATCTCTCATATAAATTTATCAGGGCATACTCCATACCAATCGGGTCGATCGCCCAGCCAAATTTGGTCAATTCCAAATTTTCATTTTTTATCAATTGAAAAATACCGTATTCGGCATTCGGCATGATATCTCCTTCCACTCTCCCCAATGGATGTTCTTCTGTCACAGGAGCATACGCCGCGCAGCCGCTGCAATAATAATTGATTCCCAGATAATCCGGCGGATTCTTTTGGATACACTCCATATCCCCTTCCGCGATCTCCGGTTCTATGTTCCGATCTGTCAGGTATTTCCACAAACGGACCGGATAAATGCCCTTACACTGTATTTCACACATATAGTTCATAAACAGCAGCTCCATATCGCTTGCCGCCAGCACATCTTCACTTTTGGAGGACGCTGGATAAATCGGCTGATAACTTAAAGCCGGACCGATCAGTGCGTGCGGACACATTTCATGGCAAAGCTCAAACGCTTTGGCACTTGCCACACACATATTATGGTTTGCCTGATAACGGGCTTTATCATAGTATTCCTCCTCCCCCGTCATTCCCATACGTGACGGTATACGGATCACATGATCCTGCTCGTTGATCGTCAGCCAGTATTTAACCCTGTCTCCATACTTTTCAAACAAAATCCTGCAATAGGCAACAAAATCATCAATACTCTGCCGATTCACCCAGCCGCCGTACTGGTCAATCAGAGCCTGCGGATAATCAAAGTGATAAATGGTAACTACCGGCTCAATCCCATACGAAACCAGCTCATTGATAATGTTATTATAAAAGTCAACGCCCTCCTGATTGACCGCTCCATTTCCCTGCGGAAATATCCGCGTCCATGCGATCGAAAACCGGTAGCTTGTCAAGCCTGCTTCATGTGCCAGCCTGATGTCCTCTTTCCATCGGTGATAGTGATCGCTTCCCTGCGAAAAATCTGTAATATTCTCTGTAAATTGAAAATCATCAATCACAGAACGCCCTCTCCCGCCTTCCTGCATTCCACCTTCAAATTGGATTGCCGAGCTTGAGCCGCCAAACAGAAACCCCTCCGGAAACGCCTGATTAAATTTCATTACTTTCATGCTGTACCTCCATACATAAAAAAAGCCCAAATCAATATCAAGAAAATCATCAATGATTCTCTGATATCAATTCAGGTTTGTTCATTTCTGTTACATCCTCAATTGAGTTATTTACTTTTTATGCTCTTATTATAAAATCTCATACGTTTTTTGTCAATAGACTGTCCTTCAAAATATAAAAATATCACTCGCATTTGCGTATTTGTATATTTACGCGTATACTTCATGAAAACAATGCAGATTTTGTAAGCGCAAAATATTGCTACGCTGCCCATGAATCACGCTTGCACCAAAATGATA
>URJS01000084.1 GCA_900548205.1 uncultured Roseburia sp.
AGGCTGAAAATTCATTCTGCGCCATTATGCTGAAAGTGAACGAGACAGTACACTAGGGCTTCCCGGCATTAATATGACGCTTGATCGCCTCGAAGCTCTCTTTGCTGACGTCATGCTCGATCTTGCAGGCGTCCTCCGCAGCAACGCGCGGGTCCACCCCAAGCATCATCAGCCAGCCGGAAAGGATGGTATGTCTCTCATAAATCTTTTCTGCAACCTCAAGTCCGGAGGCAGTCAGGTGGATATAACCCTCCGGACTGACGGTAATATAACCGTTTTCACGCAAATTCTTCATGGCAACGCTCACACTCGGTTTTTTGAAATTCATTTCATTTGCAATATCGACAGAGCGAACATTGCCCAGTCTGTGATTTAATACTAAAATCGTCTCCAAATAATTCTCGGTAGATTCGTTCATGACCATTCCCCGATACCTCCCTTCTGTTTCTGATAGTATACCATACAACCTATGCTTTGACAAAGTTTTTCCTCAAATAAATATGACGGTTGCGAAAACCCTCCGACAGCCTTATACTGGTTTTAGCATAAATAACAGGAAAGCAGTATCAGGAATGGAGGAAATATCATGATCGTGCGAAAAATACGTCCCGAGGAGTTAAAAAGAACAAAAGAATTATTTGCGGCAGCCTTTCACACTGTATATGAAAATGAGAAAGCGCCGCTTGCCGTTTATGAGGACGTCTGTAAAAATCCGAAAACGAGGGAGGACGTCTGTCCGCTTGATAAATATGCAGCATTGGAGGAGGACGATCAGACGATGATGAGCTGTCTTTCTGTCATCCGCTATCCAATGAACTTTGACGGTCACACCGTTGTAATGGCAGGCATCGGCGGCGTATCCTCGCTGCCGCAATATCGCAGGCGGGGCGGTATACGCGCCTGCTTTGAAAAAATGCTGCCGGAGCTTTATCAGGAGGACGTTGTTTTTTCCTGTCTTTATCCGTTTTCTACAGAATATTACAGGAAATTCGGCTATGAGATGAGCCCGCAGCTATCCGCCTATGAATGGAAGCTTTCCTTTCTTCCTGCCGAAAACACAGGCGGACACTGTGTCCTCGTGGACGCTTCCAACAGAATGAACCTGCTGCCGGATGTGAAGCGAATCGACAAGGTCTGGCAGAAGAACTATAATCTGATGATCTGCGGCGAGGAATGGGAATATCGCTTTATCACAGAAGCAAATCCCTATCAGACCGGTTCTTATACTTATCTTTATTATAAGGAGGACGGTACGCCCACCGCTTATCTGACCTTCCACAGTGAGGATACTCCAAACGGAAAAGTGATCGCTGCAACAAGGCTCCTTTTTACCGATGTCTGCGGTCTGCTTGGTCTGCTTACCTTAATGAGGGCCTTTGCGAGCGATTACACAGCCGTTCGTTTTACTCTGCCGGAGGACTGTGAAATAGAGCCTCTGATTCCGGAGCTTTCTTTGAATGCCTGCACGAGAACGCGCAGAAATATGGGAATGGTTCGCGTGATCCATGTACAAAAGGCACTGGAGCTGGCACGCTATCAGGGAAGCGGAACGCTCACGCTTCGGATCTTAGATGAACAGATTGCGGAAAATAATGGTGTTTTTTCTGTGAGCTTTGAGCAGAACAGGGCAGTGTGCGTCAAGCGTCTGCCGGCAGAGGAAAAGGCACAGCTTTCGATGACGATCCAGGATTTTTCAAGATTTATCATCGGTGCGTTTGGAACAGAGACGATGCCTTTTTGCAGGCAGCTTGTGTGGGAGGGCAAGGGCGCTCCCGATGCAGCTTCCCTTGCACAGCTTGGCAGGGTATTTTATAAAAAGCCATGCTGCCTGATGGAAAATTTTTAAAGTACGCAGGAGAAGCATAAGTAATGGCAACATGGAATTCAAGGGGCTTAAGAGGCTCAACCTTAGAGGAATTTATTAACCGGACGAATGAGACCTATCTGGCGAACGGACTTGCACTGATCCAAAAGGTCCCGACGCCGATCACGCCGATCAGAATTGATAAGGAGACGCGTCACATCACGCTGGCATATTTCGACCAAAAGAGTACCGTCGATTATATCGGCGCCGTACAGGGGATCCCGATCTGCTTTGACGCAAAGGAATGCAATACCGATACGTTTCCGCTTCAAAATATCCATGAGCATCAGGTCGCGTTTATGGAAAATTTTGAAAAGCAGGGAGGGGTGGGATTTTTTCTGATCAGCTATACGAACCGCGATGTATTTTATTATCTGCGGCTCGCAAAGCTTTTGGAATTTTGGAACAGGGCGAGAGAGGGCGGCCGCAAAAGCTTCCGCTATGAGGAGCTGGAATCCGATTTTTTCCTCGGAAAAAGCCGCGGTGTACTTGTACCCTATCTGGATGCGCTGCAAAAAGATTTATTGACGAGGGATTGACAAGCTTCCGTTTCTTTTTTATAATAAATAAAATTTCACTTGCTAATATGATACCAGATTAGCATACTAAAGTATTGGGATTCAGTTTCAGGAAAACAGCGGAAAGGAGCGGAGGATGAACAGACAGTTGCTTCACACGCCAGAGGGTGTCAGGGATATTTGTGACGAAGAATGTGAAAAAAAGCTTGCGCTTGAGGATACGCTGCACCAGATCATGGTGCGCTATGGCTATCGCCCGATCCAAACGCCTACCTTTGAGTTTTTCGACATGTTCGGTCATGAAATCGGTACAACGCCCGCCCAAAATCTGTATAAATTTTTTGACCGTGAGGGCAATACACTTGTGCTGCGGCCTGATGTGACGCCCTCGGTCGCGCGCTGCGCGGCAAAATATTACAGCGCAGAGCACTTCCCGCTTCGGCTTTGCTATATGGGCAATATTTTCATCAATAACAGCAGCTATCAGGGGCGGCTGAAGGAATGTACGCAGCTTGGTGCAGAGCTGATCGGTGATTCCTCCGCAGCTGCGGATGCAGAGCTGCTTGCGATGGCGGTCGCCTGTTTTCAGGCAGCCGGGTTAAAGGAATTCTTTATCAGCGTCGGACACGCCGATTTTATTCATGCATTAGCGGAGGCGGCGGGGCTAGGGGAGGAACAGACGAGTCAGCTTTTGACGTCTCTCTCCAATAAAAATTTTTTTGGCGTGGAGGCGCTTTTTAAGCCGCTGCAGCTTGAGCCTCACTTAAACGCTCTGTTTGGACTGCTTGGAAATTTTCATGCAAATGAAAACGGTCTGGCGGAAGCGCGCGGTCACGCTGCAGACTATCCAAGGATCAAACGAGTGGTGGATTATCTGTTTGAGCTGCATGAGCTGTTAAAGGTCTATGACATTACACGCTATGTTTCCTTTGATCTTGGGAGCGTCAGTGATTATCGCTATTACACCGGGATCATATTTACAGGCTATACGCTTGGCAGCGGCGCGCCGGTCTTAAGGGGCGGACGCTACGACAGGCTGCTTTCCTGCTTTGGCAAGGAGGCAGCTGCGATCGGCTTTGCCGTTGTCATTGACCGCCTGATGGACGCGCTTTTCCGTCAGGGTGTTGACATACCGCTGCACAGGGAGACGATTCTTTTAGTCTATGAGCCGTCAGGATGTGCACAGGCAATCAGAGAGGCTGAGAAGCTGCGCGGAGAGGGAATGTCGGTTGCGCTCGCTCCGATGCCGGAAGGAACAGCAGCAGATGACCTGCCCGCTTACGCACAAAAGCGCAGGATGAAATTATTGTTTTTATCGTGTATAAACGATTGAACGGAGGCAGAGATGGAGGATCAAAGATACCTTACGTTTGCACTCGGAAAGGGAAGACTGGCGCGGCAGACCCTTGCGCTGTTTGAGCGGATCGGAATTACCTGTGAAGCGATCGACGATAACGATACGCGCAGACTGATCTTTGTAAACGAAGCATTAAGGCTTAAATTTTTTCTTGCAAAAGGACCGGATGTGCCCACTTATGTGGAATACGGCGCGGCAGACATCGGCGTGGTCGGAAAGGACACGATTTTAGAGGAACGCCGAAACGTTTACGAGGTGCTTGATCTTGGCTTCGGCAAATGCCGTATGTGTATCTGCGGACCGAAAAGTGCACAGGAGCTTTTGAAAAATCATCGCCTGATCCGCGTGGCAACAAAATATCCGCAGATTGCGAAAGAATATTTCTGGGAGAAAAAGCACCAGACGGTAGAGATCATTAAGCTCAACGGCTCGATCGAGCTTGCGCCGATCGTGGGGCTTTCGGACGTCATCTGCGATATTGTGGAGACCGGCTCCACGCTGCGGGAAAACGGTCTTTTGGTGCTGGAGGAGGTATGCCCGCTCTCCGCACGCCTGATCGTCAATCAGGTCAGTATGAAAATGGAGCATGTGCGTATCACAAAAATTATTTCTGATCTGAAAACGGTCATGGAGGAGCAGACATGAAAATCTTAACATTAACAGAGGAGACAAAGAGCAGCCTGTCAGAAACACTCTCAAAACGAAGTCCAAACGCCTACGGCGCGTTTGAAAAACAGGTGGGCGAGATTCTTCTTGCCGTAAGAGAAAGAGGCGATGCCGCTGTGATCGCCTATACCAACCAATACGACGGAGCGTCTCTTACCAAAGAGCAGCTTGCCGTGACGGAGGAGGAGATCAGGGAGGCTTATGCGCAGGTGGATCAGGAGCTTCTCTGCGTCATGCAAAGGGCGCTCAAAAACATTCGTGCGTATCATGAAAAGCAGCTTAAGACCTCGTGGTTTGATTCATCTGCAGACGGTGTGATCCTGGGGCAAAAGCTCACGGCGCTCGATGCCATCGGCGTGTATGTGCCGGGCGGAAAGGCAGTCTACCCCTCCTCGGTGTTCATGAACGTGATTCCGGCAAAGGTCGCAGGCGTAGGAAAGATCGTGATGACGACCCCGCCCGGGGCTGACGGAAAGATTGCCCCGTTCACGCTTGTTGCGGCAAGAGAGGCAGGTGTCGATCAAATCTATAAAGCAGGCGGCGCACAGGCGATCGGCGCGCTTGCCTTTGGAACGGAGACGATCCCAAAGGTCGATAAAATCGTGGGACCCGGCAATATTTATGTCGCGCTCGCAAAAAAAGCAGTCTTTGGGCATGTGAGCATTGATTCGATCGCAGGACCGAGCGAAATTCTGGTGCTTGCGGATGAGACTGCAAACCCGCGGTTTGTGGCAGCAGATCTGCTCTCACAGGCAGAGCATGACGAGATGGCGTCTGCCATTCTCATCACAACGAGCGAAACGCTTGCCGGAGAAGTCGCAAAGGAAGTCCAGACGCTTGCGCAAACGCTCCCAAGACGTGAAATCATCGAGCGCTCGCTGGAAAATTACGGCTGCATTTTTGTGGCGGACACGATGGAGGCGGCGGTCGCAGCAGCAAATGAAATTGCCTCGGAGCATCTGGAAATCCTCACAAAAAATCCGTTTGAGGTGATGACAAAAATCCGCCATGCCGGCGCGATTTTTCTTGGAGAATATGCAAGTGAGCCGCTTGGCGATTATTTGGCAGGACCCAATCACGTTCTTCCGACAAACGGCACGGCGAAATTCTTTTCGCCGCTTGGCGTAGACGACTTTGTGAAAAAGTCGAGTATCATTTCGTATTCCAGAGAGGCATTGGAAGCAGTTTCCAAGGATATTATACAATTTGCGGAATGTGAAAAGCTCACTGCGCATGCAAATTCGATTCGCGTGCGGTTTGAGCAGTAATTTCTATTTTCATTTGAACAGATTCGTACTATAATAAAAGCACGCTGATTGCAAAGCAGAAAGGGCACGGTTACAAGGATGGACAGGACCGCGGTATATGAGCGAAAAACAAAGGAAACTGAAATCAGGGCAGAGCTTTTTCTTGACGGAACGGGAGACTGTTCCATGGAAACCGGCATCGGATTTTTTAACCATATGCTGGAGGGCTTTGCACGCCACGGCTTTTTTGATCTTAAGCTTTCCGTACAGGGAGACCTTGTTGTCGACTGTCATCATACGGTGGAGGATACCGGGATTGTGCTCGGAAACGCAATACGCATCGCGCTTGGCGATAAGAAAGGCATCCGCCGTTACGGAAGCTGTATCCTGCCGATGGACGAGACGCTGGTGTTATGCGCCGTAGACTTATCGGGGCGCCCGTACCTCGCCTTTGACGATGCATTTACCGCCGAAAGACTTGGAGAGCTGGATACCGAGATGATACGGGAATTTTTCTATGCGGTCTCTTATACTGCGGGCATGAATCTTCATCTAAAGGTCTTATCAGGCAAAAACAACCACCATATGGCGGAGGCAATGTTTAAGGCTTTTGCAAGAGCGTTAGCGGAAGCGGTTTCTCTTGACGCGCGCATCGACGGCGTGCTGTCGACAAAGGGAAGCCTTTAAGAGAAAGGTATAAGGCAAGGATGGAACAAAAAAATATCGTAGCGACGATTTATTTAAAAAACGGGCAGGCAGTCAGGGGGCGAAATGATTTTACCCCGATTAACAATGTGATCACGCTTGCCCGCTTTTACAATGACAGCGGCATTGATAAGCTTTTGATCTTCGATCTGTCTGATGAGGATGAGGAGCATGAGAAAAATCTTCATGTCATCAAAATGATCAACCGTAATGTAGAGCTCAAGGTCTGTGCAGGTGGAAACATTAACCGCTTCGAGGACATTAAGAAGTTCATCTATGCGGGATGCCTGCAGGTACTCATAAACGGCGCGAAGCAAAGTGGTATGGAAATCGCACAGGAGGCGTGCAGGCGCTTTGGAAAGGAGCGCATCTTAGTGTCGGTCGCCAATGTAGACTTTCTTTTCAAGCATCAGGAGGAGCTGGCTGAGAATTTTCATGAACTGCTTGTATTAAATACAGATGTGCTGGACGCCATTGAAAATATCACCGATCTTCCCTATCTTGTAAATTTTGATGCCTTTGATTACGAGAATATCGTCGATGTTTTAAAGCGGAAGAATACAAGAGGAATCGCAGGAGGGTTTATCAATGATCCGCAGATGGATATTATGGGACTGAAATCCCGTCTTTCCGCAGATGGGATTAAGATGGATCATTTTGAGCCGGCGCTCGGCTGGAAGGACCTTAAGAAAAATTCGGATGGTATGGTTCCTGTCGTTGTGCAGGATTACCGGACTGACGAGGTATTGATGGTTGCATATATGAATGAGGAGGCGTTTGATGCAACGCTCCATACCGGACGCATGACCTATTACAGCCGTAGCAGACAGACGCTTTGGACAAAGGGAATGATATCCGGACATGTGCAGTATGTAAAGTCTCTGACGGCAGACTGCGATTTTGATACGATTCTGGCAAAGGTATCGCAGATCGGCGCTGCCTGCCACACCGGCAATCCGACCTGCTTTTTTCATGAGATCGTGAAAAAGGAGTATATGGAGAAAAATCCGTTAAAGGTGCTTGAGGACGTGTATGACATTATCCTCGACCGCAGAGCGCATCCGAAGGAGGGTTCCTATACAAATTATCTGTTTGATAAGGGGATTGATAAGATATTAAAGAAAATCGGGGAGGAGGCGACGGAAATCGTCATCGCTGCAAAGAACCCTGATGCGGAGGAAATCAAATATGAAATTTCTGATTTCCTGTATCACATGATGGTGCTGATGGCAGAAAAGGGAGTAACATGGGAAGAAATCACACAGGAGTTATCAAACCGCTAGGAACACAAGGACTTTTGGAGCGGCTGCCGAAAGGTGCAGGGCAGGAGGGACGTAAAGTTTATCTGGATGATCTGCGCGTACTTGCGACCATTTTTGTCGTCTGCGTGCACACGCTTGAGCTTGCGCGCACGCAGCTCGCTCCCGGAACGCTGCCCTTTCAGCTTGCAGAGGTCTTTCACTTTATTTTTCTATCCTGCAATCTTTTGTTTCTTATGATAAGTGGTGCGCTTCTCCTGCCGATGGAAGGGGAGCGAACGGGCACGTTTCTGACAAAGCGGTTTTCTAAGGTGGCAATCCCTTTTGTTATCTATTATATTTTATATGTCTGTGCAAAGGAGGGGCTGGGACGTCTTGCACCGGGCTACTGGTTTACGTTTCTGATCCGGATATTGAGCGGGCCGCCGATCGAGGCGCCGCATTTCTGGCTGATCTATGTCATTTTATGGCTCTATCTTTTGACACCATTTCTTAGGTATCTGCTCCAAAATATTCCCGACGGCGTGCTTGCAGGAGTTGTCTTTGTGATATTTGCAGTCAGTGCGCTGGATACCTACCTGCCGCTTTTTGGCATGGACGCCCATGTTTCTCCGGTGGTGGATTCCTATGCCGGCGTCTTTATACTGGGCTATTATCTTTCCTGCCGCTGCACCAGACGGGCGGAAAATCTTATGCTGGTGGGAGGCGTATTGTCCTTTGCCGTAACCTGCTATATTTTTTTCAATCACGGCTGGTACGATGATTACGTCTACAACACGGCGCCGACGATGATGCTGTTTACAGCCGCCTTATTTGTTGCCGCAAAACGCCTTGCAGTTCGGCAAAAAGTGCTTCGCCGATTCCCAAGCCTGATCAGCTGGTACAGTTTTTCGATTCTGCTGATCCACTGGGCGGTGCTCCATGTGATCGTCAAGGACTTGCTGCATGTGAATGTGATGAGCGGCGGTGTGGTCGGCGGCTGCCTGCTGATGATCGTTCTGACGCTCGTACTGTCGCTCATTGGCGGTATGGTCATTGATTTTGTGCTGGTACAGCCGTTGCAGAGGGCGCTGGCGGCGTGTGTGCGGTGGGGGAGGAGGTAGCGGATTGGATTTTTTACATCTGGTCATAGAGTAGTCTCGGAAACACAATGCATAAAGGATGAGATTTTTGCATACAGGGCGG
>URJS01000085.1 GCA_900548205.1 uncultured Roseburia sp.
ACCGCAACACAGGGGATTTCAACACTGGGAACTGGAACACCGGGAACTGGAACACCGGGAACCGCAACACAGGGGACTGCAACACAGGGAACCGCAACACAGGGGATTTCAACACTGGGAACTGGAACACCGGGAACTGGAACACCGGGAACCGCAACACAGGGGACTGCAACACAGGGAACCGCAACACAGGGGATTTCAACACTGGGAACTGGAACACCGGGAACTGGAACACAGGGAACCGCAACACAGGGGACTGCAACACAGGGGACTGGAACACAGGGGACTGGAACACAGGGGACTGCAATACGGGATGTTTTAACACAGAAGAACAAAAGATCATGTTATTCAACAAACCGTCAGATATGACGTATCGTGAATGGTTAAAATCTGATGCAAGACGCTTACTGAATCAGATTCCAAAGAATGTTGTTAAATGGGTATATAAATCTGATATGACTGATGAAGAAAAGGTAGCACATCCAACCTATGAAACAACGGGCGGTTATCTCAAAGTGCTTGATGAATTTGAATGCGGTTCGTTATGGTGGAACAGTTTGTCAGACCACGAAAAAGAAGTCATCAAGGCAATACCAAACTTTGATGCCGAAATCTTCTTCCAGTGTACGGGTATCAAGGTAGATGACTGATTCTTAAAGGTGTTAGACGGGAAAGGAGAGCGTTATGTGCAGATTATATGCGGACAAGGGTAAGAAGGAATCGGAGGTTATGGATCTCCTTGTGGGTTTCCGATTCAAAAGAGAGGAGGTGGAGATTCTTGAAAGGGAAGTGAGAGCACATAGAGAGTGGCAGAGAAAACACGGATACGATGTGCTTGGCGGCGAATATACGGAGAAAGACCTGATCCGGTATGCGGTGTCAAAATACATCAATGAACTTAGAGAGGAGCAGCAGGAGCAGCGTGACATGATTCTCTGGGAATTTGATCCTGTGCAGGTGGAAGACGCCTACCAGAAAGCCGGATGGAGGGAGGATGAGGAAAGGGATGCTATCAGAAAAACAGATCGAAAAGAAGCTTTATATGCAGGCTGATATGTTCCGGCATCACAAAGAAATAGCACCGCAGATACTTTGGCGAGTTCCGGTGCTATCAACAAATAGAAATATCAGCATTTCTGCGTCTATTCTATCACGAAAATGAGGATTTGAAAAGGTGATTTTATGATTTTTAGGACATGCAGTGTTTGCGGCGATCCGATGGACCCGGGCGATGGGCAGAATGGGAAATGTGAGGACTGCGTCATTGGAGAGACCAAGCAGCAACGTAACAGAGAGGAATTGAACAGGATGCTCTTGGCAACAAGCTGGGAGCAGATGGAAATGGAGGATTTTATAAATGTCGGAACTAAGACTGTGTAAAAAAGATGAAGATGATATTCAAGATGCTTTGAAAAAATTCTTAGAAACCATAATGGAGAGCGGCATTTTAGGTAAATCATATGTCGAGATCGAACCAGAAGGAAAGATATGTTTAAGGGCGTTTGTTGATGAGAATAGCATCATAAACATGGACATGCGTTGTGAAGGAGATTACTTTGCGAGGTGGTACGATGATGGGAAGATGACGGAAACTGCCGGGTAATGGGGGTGAATATGTATAAGGGAATTGGACCAGAAAAGGGAAAGTGCATAGATGAAGAATTTGCGCTTGGTTATGCTATGCAGAGAATTATGGAAAACAGAGAAGAGCAGCAAGGACTGGTTGAGTGGTTTTTTTCCGGCAACTGGGTAAAGGAGGATAACAATGGCGAGCGTATTTGAGACATTGGACAATATCAATGTAAATGATTACACAGAAAAGAAGGATAATGGATCCACGGTGCTTACATATCTTTCATGGTCAAAAGCATGGGAGGAGGTAAAGAAGATATATCCAGAGGCGACGTATGAGATTAAGAGATTCGGCGCGGATAGCTTACCATATGTTTTTGATGAAAAGACAGGTTATATGGTGTTTACGGCGGTGACTATCGAGGATATTACCCATGTAATGTGGTTGCCGGTAATGGATGGCAGAAATAAGGCTATGAAGGACAAACCATATGAGTACAGTACGAGAAGTGGGAAAAAGACAGTGGAAGCTGCTACGATGTTCGACATCAACACAACTATCATGAGATGCCTAACAAAGAATCTTGCGATGTTTGGCTTGGGCTTATATATCTACAGCGGCGAGGATTTGCCGGGCGCAGTAAAGGACGAGGTATTGACAAGACCGGTAGATCAGGCGCATATCAACACACTTAAGGCTGAAATGGAGAGAACTGGCGTGGGCGAACGCAAACTGCTTTACAACATCGGCTGCAAATCGATGGATGAAATTACGATTAAAGACTTTGAGTTGGCAATGTCTCTTTTCAATAAAACCAAGGATAAGGCGGCTGATGCTTAATGGAAAGGTGCGTGAAGAATAATGCATACTCTGGCAAATATTTTGCAGCAGACAGAACGAGCGGGCGGCACATATATGAAAATCTTTTTGCCGAATGTGCATCTGGGGGATATGCTGTGCCGCAAAGGCATTTGTAAAGCTGAGATCCGTTTTGATGATGGGCGCCATATATCAATAGAGCAAAGAAAAAAGGCTTATGCGACAATCCGTGATATTGCGGATTATACCGGGAATCTCCCTGAAGTACAAAAGGAAGATTTGAAAATGATGCATAGAGCAAGAACCGGAGATGGGCATTTTAGTCTTTCTGATTGCTCTATGGATATGGCACGGAGTTTTATTAATACAATGATGGATTATGTGATTGAGAATGGTATTCCGCTTTCAGAGAGAGGCATTTACAGGACAGATGACATAGGGAGATATTTATATGCATGTATAAAAAATAAGAAATGTTCTGTATGTGGAAAAGATGGGGAGATACACCATGAAGATACAATCGGTATGGGAAATGACAGAAGAACAATTGACGATTCCGGTTATCGTAAAATCTGTCTATGCAGAGAGCACCATACGATCGCGCATCAGATGGGGGTTCTCCGGTTTCGTGAAATGTACAAAATTTACGGGATTGTTGTAAAAGAGTACGGTTGAAACACCACGGAGCAATCCGAAAAGAAGCAGTTCATGCGGCAATTTATATCACGAGTAAAGCCATGATGTACCTCCGGGAGTTGCCCGGAGGGGAAAGGAGAAACATTGAATCAGTTGGAGATTTTTAAGAATAGAGAGTTTGGAGAGATCAGAACAGTAACCATAGACGGGGAGCCGTGGTTTGTCGGGAGAGATGTTGCGGAGATTTTGGGGTATAGCAATCCAAGAGATGCTCTGGCAAAGCACGTTGATGACGAAGATAAGGGGGTAGCAAAATGCGACACCCTTGGTGGAATCCAGGATTTAACGATTATCAACGAAAGCGGACTTTACAGCTTGATTCTTTCAAGCAAAATGCCTACAGCAAAAAGATTTAAGCGCTGGGTAACATCCGAGGTTTTGCCGCAGATCAGAAAGACCGGCTCATACCAGAGGCGTCTGACACCAGAAGAAATGATGCGCATCCAGCTTGGAATGGTGGACGACCATGAGAACCGCATCCAACATATTGAAAATACCATGACGATTGATTACGGTCAGCAGCAGGAATTAAAGAAGGCTGTAAATAAGAGAGTTATTGAAATTCTTGGGGGCAAGAAAGCACCAGCGTACAAGGAACTAAGTAAGAAGGTTTTTGCGGAATGCAACCACGATATACAGGATTATTTTGCAGTTAATTCGAGAAATAATATCCCGTCACTGCGTTTTGGCAATGCGCTTGAATATGTTGATGGCTGGAATCCGAGTAACAATACAATTCTTGACGTGAGAAGCTGCAATGCTGGGATGGGTGGTGTAGATGGAGTATAAATTTACAATACCAAGAATCACCGGAATGAACGAATATACGGATGCCAATCGTGCGCACTATCGCAAAGGCGGACGGATGAAAAAGAAATATGAGGATGAAATCATCAAACATATTCGAGAACAGATACCGTCCGTACATATGCTCACAAAGCCTGTATTAATTTATTATCAATTTTATGAAATAAACAGGCGTAGGGATAATGACAATATTCTGTCCTGCGCGGCAAAGTTTGTACAGGACAGTTTGACGCGGGCATGGATCATCCGGGATGATGGTCAGAAGTATATTCCGCATTTCTACTTTGATACGTTTGTTGATAAGGAGAATCCACGGATAGAAGTGACCGTTACGGAGCTCACAGAGGAACAGGCAAAGATGACGCTTAGAGAGCTTTTTAGGGACTTGGAGATGGGCGGTGGTTGATTGGATATTAAGGAAAAGAACAGCTTTATCATGTACACTGATTATTTAAAGCATGTTCAAAAACTTGAAATGAAACAAAGAGGTGAACTGTTCACGGCAATATTAATGTATGCATCTACTGGGGAGATACCGGAACTGGATTCAAATACAGATATGCTCTTCGGAATGATTCAAGACAATATGGATAGGGATCATGCGGCATACATGGAAAAGGTCGAGAAGCGTAGGGACGCAGGGCGGCAGGGAGGTAGACCAAAGAAAGCAAGTGGTTATTCTGAAAATAAAGAGAAAGCAAAAAAAGCAAATGGTTTTTTTGAAAAGCAAAATAACCCTGATAATGAAAATGATAATGAAAATGATAATGAAAATGATAATGAAAATGATAATAAAAAAACACTGTGCAAAGCTGATGCTGATGCACTGTTTGAGAGACTATGGAATTTATATCCGCTAAAACGTGGAAAGGGTGCGGTTTCAGACACTAATAAGAGGCGATTACTTGATATTGGTTTTGAAGAAATGACAAGAGCCATTGACCGATACAAGGCGGACTTAGCGAAAGAACCGTGGAAACACCCAAAGAATGGCAGCACGTTCTTCAACAGTGGATATATTGACTATTTGGATGAGAACTATGTGCCGTTGGAAGTTGAGGTGCACAAGTCAAATCAGATTAGCAGCAAATTCAATAATTTTCAGCAGCGGGAATACGATTATGCTGAGCTGGAAAAGCGTCTTTTAAACAGTGACCCAGTGCACATGAATATGCAGGAAAGTTTTGCAGAGAATCAGGCAACGGGAGAAGCGCTGTAGGATGCGAGAGAGGGGGGGAAATCATGGATACGCCAAATGAAATATGTCGTGCATACAGGCTGGCGAAAGATAGGGAAAAGCAGATTCAGATTATGGCAGAGTTGAATGCAGTTTGCCGAGAGGAGATCATAAAAATACTGGTGCTCGGTGGAGAGATTCCGAGTGATGAGACGGAAAGTATGCAGAATACTGGAAGCAAAGCGGAGGTCGTATCAGAAATCGTCATGCTTCCATGCATGCCAAGAGCTGTGAGGGATGCTTTGTTTAAACGGATTGATGAGTTGGAGCAGCAGATAAAGCCGTTGGAGAGGGAGATGGAAGCATTGCGCGGTGAGTATGATCAAATATTGGGATTTCTAAAAGGTCATCGGTGTGATGATGCGGAAATCGAAATGCATAGTGTCCAGTGAGGCACATGCGATTTTGTGCCACGAAAGGAGCATAGAGCGAGGAAAGATGGGAGTAAAATGTGAGATTTATCGTGATTCTATGCAGAATTACAAAAAATACGGAATACCAAAGGCACAGCTTATTATAGCGGATGTGCCGTATAACATTGGCAAGAATATGTATGGGTCAAACCCCATGTGGTATGCGGGAGGAGACAATAAAAACGGAGAAAGCAGGCTTGCCGGGAAAGCTGCCTTTTATTCCGATTTCAATTTCAATTTGTATGAGTTTTTTCATTTTGCGAGCAAGATGTTAAAGAAAGAACCAAAAGAAAGAGGGAAAGCACCGTGCATGATAGTGTTTTGCTCATTCCAGCAGATACCGACCATGTTAAGTGCGGCAGGGAAGCATGGATTTAAAAATTACATTCACCTGACATTCTGCAAGAAGTCATCCGCGCAGGCTCTGAAAGCAAATATGAGGATTGCAGGTGCAACGGAGCACGCACTTATCCTGTACCGCAACAAACTGCCAAAGTTTAATAACAATGGGAAAATGATACTTGACTGGATGATGTGGGAGCGGGATGAGCATGAAAAGTATCCGAAGATACATCCAACACAAAAACCGGTATGCTTATTGAAAAAACTGATAGAGATATTCACGGATGAAGGGGACATTGTAATTGATCCGTGCTGTGGAAGCGCAAGCACACTTAGAGCCGCGTTGGAACTTGGCAGACCAAGTTATGGCTTTGAAATAGACAGAAATTTCTATACCAGGGCGAAAACCGAAATGCTGGCAGAAAATTATGGAGAAGTGTCGATGAAGATGGAAGATGCTGCCACGGGGCAACAGAATATTTTTGATTTTCCGGAGGTGATGCCATGATAGACGGAAAACTGATCGTGGATAACTTCGCCGGAGGGGGCGGGGCGTCCACGGGGATAGAAATGGCAACGGGAATCAGCGTCGACATTGCAATTAACCATGATCCGGAAGCAATCAGGATGCACAAGACGAATCACCCGAGTACGAAGCATTATTGCGAATCCGTGTGGGATGTAGATCCTGTTAAGGTCTGCGAAGGGCGTCCTGTGGCACTGGCATGGTTCTCACCGGACTGCAAGCATTTTTCCAAGGCAAAAGGTGGAAAGCCGAAAGACAAGAAAATAAGGGGACTTGCGTGGGTGGCTCTGCGTTGGGCAGGGCTGGTAAGACCGGAGGTAATCATGCTTGAGAACGTGGAAGAATTTAAGACATGGGGACCGCTGAACAGACGGCACAGACCAATAAAAGCAAAGCAGGGGGTGACATTCAGAAAGTTTATTCATCAGCTGGAATGCTTAGGGTATGAAGTAGAGTATCGTGAACTGGTGGCATCAGATTATGGAGCGCCAACTATGCGCAAAAGATTTTTTATGATCGCCAGATGCGATGGAAAACCGATTGTGTGGCCGGAACCGACACACGGACATGCGGATAGTGAAGCAGTAAAAGCGGGTGCATTGGAGCCTTATGTCGGGGCATATACACAGATAGATTTTTCGCTGCCGTGTCCGAGTATCTTTGATACCGCAGAGGAGATTAAAGAGAAGTATGGAATCCGTGCAGTGCGTCCGCTTGCACCTAAGACAATGGAACGAATTGCCAGAGGTTTGAAAAAGTTTGTTCTGGAAAATGGTGAGCCGTTTATCGTGCAGCCGGTTATTACAGCAAAACATGGATTTGGGATAGTTGAGCCATATATTGTACAGATAGGACAGACCGGATTTGCAGCAGACCAGAGCAGGGATGTGAGAGAACCATTGTCAACAGTCGTGAGTAAGAATGAGCACTGTCTAATTGAAACGACGGTAGCTCCGGTACTGATACAGTACCATTCAGAGACCCGGAGCGGTGAAGTGAGGGGGCAGCAGTTGAAGGAACCGGTCATGACGGTTGATGGATCAAACAGATATGCGCTCGTGGCATCGTTTCTTCAAAAATACTACGGAGGCGGCTATGTCGGATGCGGGGCAGGAGCGGGCGATCCGCTGCCAACAGTTACCTCAGTGGATCATAACAGCTTGTGTGCGGCGACACTCATACAGATGAACAACCATTGTGATGGGAGAGACATGGAAGATCCGTTGCCGACCATTACGGCAGGGGACGGACACTTTGGCGAGGTAAGGGCATTTCTGATCAAGTATTACGGAAAAGGGAACGGGCAGGATATAAAGAATCCGATTGATACCGTGACAGCAAATGACAGATTCGGTCTTGTTACGATTGCAGGAACACATTATCAGATTGTGGATATCGGACTTCGTATGCTGGAACCGAAAGAACTATACGGATGTCAGGGATTTCCAGATGACTACATTATCGACCGGGACTATGCTGGTAAGACATATCCAAGAAGCGAGCAGGTGCGCCGTTGTGGGAATGCAGTATGCCCGCCGATTCCAGCGGCACTTGTAAGAGCGAATCTGCCGGAGCTGTGCCGTCAGGAAAGAAGAAAGAATATGCAGATAGAGCAGGAGCAGACAGGACAGCTTTGTTTTTCATGAGAGGAGGAGCGAGATGACAGAGCAGGAAGCAATCAAGGAGATTAAGGGGTGGAGTGAGATTCTAATGAGTGCAGGAAAGAAATGTACTACATTGACGGCAGTAGCGCAGGACATGGCGATTCAAGCTTTGGAAGATATTCAGAAGTACCGGACGATCGGTACAGTGGAGGAGTGCAGGACAGCAATGGAAAGGAAGATGCCAAAGAAACCGATGTATGAAGGAGACGGTTACGATGGTTCCGGCCGGCTGATATATGATACATGGATTTGTCCGAATTGCGGAGAGCGCTATGAGGTCGATTATGAACGTTATGAGCTCGATTACGATGACTATGATTTTTGCAAGCATTGCGGACAAGCAATAGATTGGGATGGAATCAAGGACGAGGGAGGAAATGATGATGATAAAGATAGTGACGAGAGCGACAATCAAGTTAGCACTTATCGTCATCCTCTGGCAGATACTGGAACTTATATTTTATAGAGAGATACAGCCAAGGATAGTGGATAATATAATTGGATTGATTATTTATGCACTCCTCATGAAAAATGAAGGATGATTGTCAGACGGCGTTACTGGAATCTTTAAAAGCAAGGGTTGAAAAATACAGGGAGGAATGATATGAGCAGAATAACGAAGTGCATCTGTGACGGATGCGGGATG
>URJS01000086.1 GCA_900548205.1 uncultured Roseburia sp.
TAAAAACGGAGCTGTTGCTCCAGTAGATTATTTATCTACTTTTGCAACAGCCCCTGCTTAACATAAGCGCAGCTCGCAAACATTCAAATCATACGACAGGCCCCTTACTCAGAGCCTTACAGATCATTTCCCAAATCATTTTTTGCTCATTGGAATTAAAAACGCTCATAAGCTTTTGCGCTATTTCTTGAAAATATTTTCTTTTAGGAAGTCTTACAATATCTTTTCGTAACAAATCTCCTTCGGCTCTGTATTTGGCTTTAACTTACCTTTGGTCTTAAATCCGTGCTTTTCATAGAATAACCTTGCTCTTGTATTATCTTCAAAAACCCAAAGCATAACTTTTGAATAGCCCGCATTTGCAATATCATAAAGTACCGTATCCAGCATTTTGCTGCCATAACCTTTTCGCCATTGATTCTGCAGACTATGTATGCAAATAAGTTCGGCATATCCATGCATATCACGTTCACGAGTAGTATCCCACCATGCAATACAATGAGGCATCCCTTTAGCTTTTAGTAAATATCCATTTCCGATATTCTGTTCCAACAAACGACGGTACATTACAATTGCTTTATCAATTTGTGTGCATTTTTGCAGAACATCACCATTTAAAATATCTTTAAATCCTGCCTTCCAACTTTCCGTCTGTATATATGCCAATACTTCTTCATCGCCCAATTTAACCCGCTCAATCGTATATTCCATATTTTTACCTCTATAAATGCAAATCTACGAAACCAATCGATGTTTCATGTCTTACAGGAGTTCACTTAACTCACAAGTCTTTTTTGACTAAAACAGATTCATTTGTTCGTAATACTTCCTGAAAACCACATTTCATGAACAGTGAAATTGACGGATTATCTATTGCTATCTCATCAAAAATTACTTGTACTCCATTATCTTTTGCATTTTTGCATAAGAGCAATAGCGCCTCTCGACCATAACCCTTTTGTCTATATGGAGCATATATCATTACATCTGCGATGAACATTTCTCTTTCTTCCTCAAAATGATATGCTGCTTCTCCCAAAAAAGCATCATTTTTTTTCACATATCTGTAAAATCGCTTGTTGTCAGGATTTATTATCCATGCGTCATACCACCTTGCCCATTGTTCTTTTGGAAAGGGAATTGTACCGCCATATGCATGATTGTAAAACATCGTTTGCCCATCACTTAGCATTGTTTCCCGAAACCATAAATCTTCCATATGAGGTCTGTATAATTCAACCACCTTATACCTCCACAGCTCAGAATTTGTGTCCTATTTCATATCTGCATATTACCACGAACAAAATCACTTGGCGTCTTTTTCTCATCAGCCCAATGCCACTCATCATAGCAGTCTGCCTGTCCCTGATATACAAAGAAAGTGCGCTTACCTCTCACACACCGCGCCCACCAGTTCCTTTAGGCTCTCTACCTGATAGCGCTCCATATAGCTTTGGATACCGTCCACGATTTCCTTGGCGGCGTGCGGATTTGTAAAGTTTACCGTTCCCACAGAAACAGCCGTCGCGCCCGCAAGGATCATCTCAATCGCATCCTCCGCCGTCATAATTCCCCCCATACCGATGATCGGAATCGAAACTGCCTGTGCCGACTGGTACACCATACGAACCGCCACGGGATGAACGGCAGGTCCTGACAGTCCTCCGGTGCGGTTTGCCAGTGCAAAGCACCTTTTGTGAATGTCAATCTTCATCCCTGTGATCGTATTGATCATGGAGAGCGCGTCCGCACCTCCTGTCTCCGCCGCGCACGCCATCTCCGTAATATCAGTCACATTCGGTGACAGCTTCATAATGACCGGCTGCTTCGCATGACGCTTGATCTCTCTTGTGATCGCCTCCACCGCCTGCGGGGTCTGACCAAACGAGATCCCTCCCTCCTTCACATTCGGGCAGGAAATATTGATCTCAAGCAAATCTACGGGCTGATCCCAAAGACGCTCTACAACCGCGACATACTCCTCCGTCGTATGTCCGCAGACATTAACGATGATCTTCGTATCAAATCTCTTTAAAAACGGAATATCCCGCTCAATAAACAAATCAATGCCCGGATTCTGGAGACCGATCGCATTTAACATCCCACCGTACACCTCCGCCACACGCGGCGTCGGATTACCCTCCCACGGCACGTTTGCAACGCCCTTCGTCACGACTGCACCAAGCTTGTTTAAATCCACAAACTCTGCGTATTCCTCCCCGGATCCAAACGTTCCTGATGCTGTCATCACGGGATTCTTGAACTTCACTCCGCACAAATCAACGCTCATATCCATCAGAACTCCACCTCCTCAGCACAAAATACCGGTCCCTCTTTGCAGACCCTCTTATTTTTTACATTGGAGTGCGCATCCTTCTCCTTTGACCGGCATACGCAGGCAAGGCAGGCGCCAATTCCGCACGCCATACGCTCCTCCATCGAAATCCAGCACTCGATATGGTTCTCTGCGGCATAGTCCTTTAATGCGCGAAGCATCGGTGTCGGTCCGCAGGCATAGATGACATCGGCATGCAGATCATTTGCCCGTATGGCATCCAGAACATTTCCCCCTGTCCCAACACTGCCGTCCTCCGTCACCACAAAGACCTCCCCGTACGCTTTCAGCTCGTCTGCTAAAAAAAGCTCTCTGTCACGGTAGCCCAGCACAATCTGTTTCTCACAATCAAGCTGCTTTGCAAGCTCAAGCATCGGCGGGATTCCGATGCCTCCTCCGATCAAAAATGCTTTTTTCTTGCCCGTCACAAAGCCATTGCCAAGAGGTCCGACCACCTTGACGTGCGCTCCTGCGCGCAGTCTTGAAAATTCCTCTGTTCCCTCACCCACAACGCGATATACAAGACGGATCCCGCCATTTTCCTTGTCGATCTCACAGATGCTGATCGGTCTTGGAAGCAGTCTGCTCCCATCATTGCAATAAACTGACACAAATTGCCCCGGTCCGGCATGCGCAGCAAGCTGCTCTGTTTTCAGCCAAAGACTGTATATCTCTGATGCGATCTCCTCCTGCCGGATGACGCACGCCAATTCTTCAAACCTCTCTGCCATCTCTGCCCTTACATCCTTTCCGCCTTTTCTTCATAGACTACGCTGCCATCCACCACAGTCGCGCGCACTTTTCCTGTCACCCTTCTTCCGTGAAACGGCGTATTTTTCCCCTTGCTCACAAAGGTATTCTTATCAATGGTATATGTCTCATTTACATCAAGGATCACAATATCTGCCGCTTTCCCCGGTTCAATGTTCCCCTTGTCCAGCCCAAGAATCCGCGCCGGATTATAGCTCATTTTTTCCACCATCTGCATCGGCGTCAGATAGCCCCCAAGCACAAGCTCCGTATATGTAAGACCTGCCGCCGTCTCAAGTCCGACAATTCCAAACGGCGCCTTCTTCATGGAGGTATTTTTCTCCTCAAAGGTATGCGGCGCATGATCCGTTGCGATAACATCCATGATATTATCACGCAGCCCCTCCTTAAGCGCCTGTACATCTTCCCTGCTCCGAAGCGGCGGATTCATCTTAAAATTCGTATCTGCGTCCGCTTCGATCGCCACCTTATTCTCCGCATCCACCGTCGGCTCAATTTTACGAATATCATCAGAGGTCAAGATAAAATGGTGCGGACAAACCTCTGCCGTCACGGAAATTCCTTCCAGCTTTGCACGCTCCACCATCGTCACCGAATTTTTTGTAGAGCAGTGACATAAATGAAGTTTGACTCCTGTATCCCGGCAGAGCATAATATCGCGCGCCACGATCACATCCTCCACGGAGTTTGTGATTCCCTTTAGCCCAAGCTCTTTTGCATGTGCATCCTCATTCATTACGCCGCCGTTTGCCAGATCCCTGTCCTCACAATGCGCCATCACCACAAGAGAGCACTCCGCCGCCTTAAGCATCGCCTTTCGGTAGAGCTCCGCATTCATAACAGATTTGCCGTCCTCACTGATCGCATAAATTCCGGCATCCGCCATTCCGTCAATATCAGCCAGCTCCTCACCCTTTTGTCCCTTCGTGATCGCTCCCACCTGAAGCACATGAACAACGCCAACCGCCTTCGCCTTATTGTGCACATAATTGACCACATCCGCATGATCTGCTACCGGCTTTGTGTTTGGCATTGCAAGAATTGTCGTAAACCCGCCATGCGCCGCCGCGCGGCAGCCTGTTTCGATCGTCTCCTTCTGCTCAAAGCCCGGATCGCGCAGATGTACATGCAGGTCAATAAATCCCGGCATCACAAGACAGCCGGACGCGTCAATCGTCCGGTCTGCCAGCCCTTCTATCCCCTGTTCCAATCTCGTTACTACTCCATCCTCTACCAGAACATCTAAAAGCTCGTCTGTATCGGTCGCCGGATTGATCACCCGACCTCCCTTGATCAATAATCTCATGCCATCCTCCTTATAATTTTCCATAAAGCTCCAGCGGCACATATGCCTTGATCGCAATGCCGTCCGCACCGTATTCCTCGGCAAGCAGCTCCCCCTGTTTGCGGATCTGCTGAATAATTCCTGCATTATCATAAGAAATCGTACGTTCCACAAGCACTTTATCCTCTCGAAGCAAACCGGCAAGCAGCTCTTTTAGCTCCTCTAAGCCGCTGCCCTCTCTTGCAGAAATACAAAGCGTTCGATCCGCCCTAAAATCGCGCAGCGGCACATACTCCGTCAAGGCATCCTGCTTATTAAACAGCGTGATCACTGTCTTTTCCGAAATCTCCAACTGACGCAGCGTCTCATATACAATGTGCATCTGCTTCTCATGCTGCGGATTCGAGGCGTCTACCACATGGAGAATATAATCTGCATACTTTGCTTCCTCCAATGTGCTCTTAAATGCCTCGATCAAATGATGCGGCAGCTTGCGGATAAATCCGACTGTATCTGTCAACAGAATCTCCTGATGCCCCGCAAGAGCGAGCACACGCGTTGTCGGATCAAGCGTCGCAAACAGCTTGTCCTCCTCCAAAACTCCGGCATTTGTCAGGCGGTTTAAAAGTGTGGACTTTCCCGCGTTCGTGTATCCCACGATCGCCGCTACCGGAATCTGATTCCTCTGCCGCTTGGCTCTTATCACCTCACGATGCTGCCTGACCTCCCTTAGTTCACGGTGTAACTGCGCAATTCTGTCTTTGATCAGACGCCTGTCCATCTCAAGCTTCTTCTCACCCGGTCCTCTTGTTCCGATCCCTCCTCCCAGACGCGACAGCGAGCGTCCAAGCCCGGTCAGCCTGCTCAGCCGATACTTTAACTGTGCCAGCTCCACCTGGATCT
Organism: uncultured Roseburia sp.; assembly: GCA_900548205.1. GTDB lineage: Bacteria > Bacillota > Clostridia > Lachnospirales > Lachnospiraceae > Roseburia. Next base: position 5,295 of record URJS01000086.1, read on the forward strand.
TGCCCTCGCTTGTTGTTGCACGCGCTGCAAAAATATCAAGAATCACAAGCGTTCGATCCATAACCTTCGTATCGAGCGCCTCCTCCAAATTTTTTATCTGCGCTGGGGAGAGCTCATCATCGCAGACAATTCCGGTTGCTTTCGTCTCATCAAGCAGCCCTGCAAGCTCCTCCACCTTTCCGGTGCCGATATAAAGCGCCGGATGAATCGTCTCGCGTATCTGGATCAAAACTCCGGCGACTGCTGCCCCCGCCGTTCCCACGAGTTCCGCAAGCTCCGCCACAGAATCCTCCGCATCATCGCCGTCCTGTTCGCTCACTCCAACGAGTATCACCCGCTCCTCGTTTTTTCCCATTTCAAATATTTCCGCCATAACACTCCTTCTTTTCACTTCTCCTACTGCTGCGGCGCTTGCTCCGTTCCTGTCTGAACCTCCGCCTCTATATGCTCCTCCTGCGCCGTATCTCCCTGACGGCTTTTTAAGAAAACATATTCTCTCTGCACTTCCGCATCGCTTGGATAAAGCGCCATATATTCCTGCACCACCTGCCATGCACCGTTAAAATCAGCCGTATATTCCAGACAGATGATCTGGTTTTGCATCAGCTCCCGCCGATTCGTTACCTGCTCCATTGCAAGCCCCTGATTGACATAGTCAAGCGCCCCCGTATAATTTTGCTTTGCCATCTCAAGCTCTGCGAGCGCGTTCATCGTTTCAGAATCTGCCTTTCCGTCCTGTGCATATGCTTTATAGTAGGTCTCCGCAGATGCAGCGTCGTCCTGTGCATCATGCACCCTTGCCATGATCAGATTCGCTCTGCGGCTTCCCTTCTCAAGCGCAGCCGTAAGCTCCCCGATCGCATGCTCGTATTCCCCCAAAAGCAGATACAGCTCGCCGCGATAGGTCAGCTTTTCTGCGTTATCTCCCTTGATTTCCAATGCCTTATTCAGGTATTCTTTCCCTTCCTCAATCAAATTATAAGCGGCAAGGTTCTCATAGATATTAATGTAAAGCTCATAATTATTGGGATCACACGCCGCTGCGGACGCAAAATCCGCAAACGCCTGCTCTCCCTCGTACCTCTGCAAATGCAGACAGCCGCGTGAATAATAAGCCACCGCATCCTTATCATCATAACCGATGAGCGCATCATAGGTTGCGAGAGCACCCTCTGTGTCTCCCGCGGCAAACTGTGCCGCCGCCTTATAATAGCAAATATCAAGCTCAACCTCTCCGATCGTTCCAAGCACACAGGAGAGCGCTGCGTCAAATGCCGCAACGGCACCCTCATAATCCCCGTTTTGCATCGCCTCGATTCCTGTCTGCCGGTATACAAGCTCCTGCTCCCGCCGTTCGCTTGTACACCCCGTCAGAAAGACCGCCATAAGGAATGCAGCAGCCACACACCGTTTTGCACCTGTTTTTCTCTTTTTCCTCATCCACATGCTCCATTCTGTTCCACCGGCTCATTTCTTTTATGATTTATCAAGAGTATATACGAAATTTGTTTTTCTGACAAGGCGTCATCCCCTCTTTTATCACACGCACTGCATTCCCGTACGCAATCTTCTCGATCGCATCCTCCGACAATCCGCTTTGATGAAGCCCTTCAAATAAAAGCTCCATTTTCGTGCAGTCTGCAATTTCAAACTTTCCGGTAATCCCGTCAAAATCTGTTCCGATCGCGGCGCATGCAATTCCCCCTTTATCAATGAGGTGCCTCACATGTGCGCACATACGGCTGACCCGGCTGACCGGATTCCTCTGGTCAGCATTTAAAAACTGCGGCGCAAAATTTAAGCCTGCGACACCGCCGCATTCTCCAAGCTCACGAATCATCTCATCTGTCAGATTACGCGTTGCGGGCGACAGCGCTCGACAGTTTGAATGAGATGCCACAAACGGTTTTCCGGTGCGTCTTGCGATATGTACCACATCCCAAAATCCTCCGTCGGAAAGATGCGATACGTCCACAAGCATCCCAAGCTGCTGCATATATTCCACGGCATCCCTTCCAAATTCCGTCAGTCCGCGGCTCATTTCCTTTGGGTCATCCGAATGGCAGAACCCAAAACAATTCGGATCGTTCCATGTGAGTGTCATTAGGCGCACACCCATCTCATACACCTGCGTGATCCGCTCCATGCACCCCTGTATCAGAAACCCGTTTTCTATCGTAAGGAACGCAGACAGCTTTCCCTGCCGTTTATTCTCCATCAATTCCTCATAACTTCCCGCGGGCGCAACCATCCCGCCGCACTCCTCCATTGTGCGGCAGTAGATGTTATACATGCCCTCCAAAAGCTCCTCAGGCGTTGGCTGCTCTCCTCCCTCAAACCATCCGGCGGAGCTTTTCTGCGGAAGAAACATCGCAAAAAACTGTGCCATCGCCCCCGCCTCCCGCAGCCGGCAGACATCTGTCATCGTCTGGGAAAGCGTTTCGGCAGTGCCGCTTTTTCTCATCAATGCCTCCGCCAATGTATCACAATGCAAATCAATATAACAATACTTCATTTTTCATTCCGCTTTTCTAAGCTGTTGCTCTTACTTATATGATATTCTCCCTCTTCTCCCCCGATACATACAACGCATTTATTCCAAATGAAGAAAGACGTACTTACAAAAGTATCACTTCTGAATATGGCGTATCAAAAGCCAGTATCTCCAAATGATGCAGTGAATTCAGCAAAGAATGCCAAAACAACCCACAAGCCCAAAGTGATTATGATTCCATGAGGGAGAATCTTTGGCTCAATTGAGAAAATGAAGAACTATGGAAAGAAATTCTTTTCTTAAAATAAAACCATAGCCAGCTGTTCTGGCATTGCGTTCTTTGCAAAGGAAATCGATTGGAGGCTTATCGGTTCCTTGAACAATATCATAAATTTTTCGGCTTACGCTAGTTGCTCAGACGGCTGCATATTTGTCCGAATGCTTACTATAACTATCGGAAACACTAGAAGGCGGGTTACTATACCCAAAAATCAGAGGTACAAACACAAATCCGGGATATTTACCATGCGCACAAAGGTGTAGACGGTTACCGGAGTATGACCGTTTATCTGGCACGTAGGGGATATACTTACAGCCCTGCAACAATTCATAAATACATAAATACGGAAATGGGGCTACGCTCTGTCGTTCGTCGGAAAAAAACGGTATATGTACACGGTAAACCGCACCGGATTTTGGGAAACAAACTGAATAGGTTACAATAAACTGGACAGATTTTTTAAGGGCATATACAATGAATTTA
>URJS01000087.1 GCA_900548205.1 uncultured Roseburia sp.
TTATGGAATGATTTTTAGGGCAACACAATCCGTCGAATTATTTTGCGCTTACGTATTTCCGGCGATGCGGCAGACGCTAGGAACAGAAAGCGTGCGTGGCTGTCAGTCATGTCAGCGGCTGCTTATGCTGCCGGTCTAAAGGGGAGTTTTGCGGGCAAATTCTTATGATTTCGCACATAGCGATTAATTTCCATAGGATGAAAATTCGTATCACAAGAAGCTTGTAGTAGGCTGATATGAAGAAAATGCATGTTATCGTTCTGAGGAGGTGTCTGTGCAAACGAAAAGGACAAACCAAACAGGGGGATTTAGGATAGAAGAAACGGATGTTTTGTTTAAACTTATCCATTCCATTGACAAAAAACAAAAATCTACATATAATAGCACTGCGAGTATGATTTCGGACTAACGGAGAAGAAAGACTGAATGGAGAAGGGAATTATTGAAAGCATAACTGCTTGGAATGGAGGAAATATGGAAAAGGGCTACGCGGGAAAGGAGCTTCAAAAATACAACAGACAGTATCGGGAGTTTGATGAATTTTATCACAGTCTTGCGGCTGCAAGCGGATTATCAGAGAGCGCATTCTGGATTCTCTATGTCATTTGTGAGCAGGGAGAGGGATGTCTGCAGCGGGATATCTGCAGGGCGGTATGCGTGAGCAAACAAACGATCCATTCTGCAATCCGCAAGTTGGAGGACGAGGGGTATCTTTATATGAAAAGCGGGCATGGACGCGATAAACATATTTTTTTAACAGAACGAGGGAGCGTGCTGGCAGAGGAGAAGATACGACCGGTCATGGAGATGGAAAATGCTGCGTTTGACGCGCTTGGAGAGACGGAAAGCCGCCGGCTTTTGGAGTTGACGGAACAATATTTTCAGGCGCTTGTGAAACAGACAGAGAAAGCGAGGCAATACGGAAGAAAGGAAGGTAAGAGGTCAGAATGAATATACAGTTATCAGAACATTTTAATTATACAAAACTAATGCGCTTTACGCTGCCGACGATTACGATGATGATCGTCACCTCTCTTTATAGTGTGGTGGATGGAATTTTTGTGTCAAATGTTCTCGGAAGCGAGGCGTTTGCAGCAGTGAATCTCATTTTTCCGTTTCCGATGATGCTTTCGGCAGTCGGGTTTATGATAGGCACGGGAGGAAGTGCGCTTGTCTCCATGACGCTTGGCGAGGGCAAGAAACAAAAGGCGAACGAATATTTTTCGATGCTGGTTGCATTTGTAGGCGTGGCAGGTGTATTGCTGACGATTTTGGGGATCGCGTTTATACGTCCGATTTCGATGCTGCTCGGGGCAGAAGGCGAGCTGCTGGAGGGCTGCGTGATATATGGAAGCTCGTTGATGCTCGGACTTGCGCCATTTATGCTGCAAAATTGCTTTCAGAGCTTTCTTGTGACCGCAGAACGACCAAAGCTTGGGCTTGGCATCTCCATTGCGGCGGGACTGACGAACATGGTTTTGGATTTTCTTTTTATTTATGTATTTCCGTGGGGGCTTGTGGGCGCGGCGGCGGCAACGGCGCTTAGTCAGGTGGTCGGCGGTGTGATACCGCTTATTTATTTTTGGCGCAAAAACACGAGTCTGCTTCAGCTGGTGCGCTTTCGCCTTGAGTGGAAGCCAATCCTAAAAAGCTGTGCAAACGGATCATCAGAGATGCTGACCAATCTTTCCACATCGCTGTTAAACATGCTGTATAATCTTCAGCTGATGCGTTTGGTGGGAGAAAACGGCGTATCTGCCTACGGTGTGATCATGTATGTATCATTTATTTTTACGGGAACGTATCTTGGCTATGCGATTGGGGCTGCGCCGATTGTGGGTTATCATTACGGAGCAGGGAATAAAAAAGAGCTCAAAAGCCTGCTGCGAAAAAGTCTGCTGCTCATTACGGCGGTGGCGGTTGGATTGACGGCGCTCTCGGAAATCCTCTCGGAGGGGCTTGCCGGAATCTTTGTTTCCTACGACCGCGAATTAATGGAAATGACAAAAATTGCGATACAGATTTATTCGTTGTCCTACCTGATCAGCGGCTTTAATATTTTTGGCTCGGCATTTTTTACGGCGCTCAATGACGGTCCGGTATCGGCGCTGATTTCTTTTGTGAGGACGCTTCTGTTTCAGATCGTCATGATACTCGTGCTGCCTGCGCTTTTCGGATTAAACGGCGTCTGGTTTGCAGTCGTGGCGGCGGAGGCATTGGCGCTGCTCGTCACGATCATCTGCTTTGTGGTAAAAAGAAAAAAATATCAGTATTTTTAATAATTGTCTTTCGACAGCCGGGGGAGTATGATAGGAGAAAACGGATGAGAAAGGTTATGACATACTATGCAGCAGGAAAATGAACAATATAAAAAAATGACAGAGACGCCTATCTCAAGGCTGATCATCATGCTTGGAATCCCGACGACGATCAGTATGCTTGTCACCAATATTTATAATATGGCGGACACCTATTTTGTGGGGCGGCTGGGGACAAGCGCCTCCGGTGCCATCGGGGTTGTATTTGGACTTATGGCGATCATACAGGCATTCGGTTTTATGTTTGGACATGGGGCGGGCAGTATCATATCAAGGCGTTTGGGCGCAAGGGATGTGGAGAGCGCCTCGCGGTTTGCGTCCACGAGCTTTTTTTCTTCGCTTGCGGCGGGCGGTGCGATCACATTGTTTGGATTTTTGTTTTTAGAGCCGCTGGTAAGGCTTCTTGGGAGTACGGATACCATATTGCCGTATGCAAAAACATATGCGGGGTTTATCCTCGCGGCGGCGCCGTTTATGGCAAGCAGCTGTGTGCTCAATAATATTTTGCGGTATGAGGGACGCGCGGCGATTGCTATGGTCGGTCTTACGACAGGAAGCGTGCTTAATATTTTTGGCGACTGGCTCTTGATGGAAAAAATGGGATTTGGGGTAGAGGGAGCAGGAATTGCAACGGCTTTATCCCAGACGATCAGCTTCTTTCTTTTGCTGTTTATGTTTTTTGGAGGAAAAACACAGAGCCGTATTTCGTTTCGTTATGTGACCAAAAATATTTCAGAGCTTGCGATGATCTGTAAGACAGGTTTGCCAAGCCTTATGCGTCAGGGGCTTTCCAGCATTGCGACGATGCTGTTAAACGGTCAGGCAGGAATGTACGGAGACGCCGCGGTAGCGGCGATGTCGATCGTAAACCGTATTTGTTTCTTTCTTTTTTCAGTTGGACTTGGGATCGGACAGGGATTTCAGCCGGTGGCGGCGTTCAACTATGGGGCAAAGAAATATGACCGTGTGCGCAAGGGATTTTTCTTCACGTTGTGTGCAGGGGAGGTGCTGCTTGGCGGTGCCGCGCTCATCGGGCTTCTCGCCCCCGCGCAGCTTGTGGCATTCTTTAGGAATGATCCGGCAGTCATTGAGGTTGGGAAGGTTGCCCTGACGGCGCAGCTTGCGGCGCTGTTTTTTCAGCCGCTTTCCATATGTGCGAATATGATGTTTCAGAGCGTTGGGAAAAATAAAATTGCGACATTTTTATCGATGCTAAGAAGCGGACTTTATTTTATACCGATCATTGTGGTATTTTCGCAGGCGTTCGGTTTGTTTGGCGTTGAGATCGCGCAGACGGTGGCGGATGTACTCGCATTTTTCACGGCGCTGCCGTTTACAGTCAGTTTTTTGAGGAAGCTTGCACAAAAAGAGCCTGAAAAAATTATTTAGTTTTACTATTAAATAACAATAAGTAGTAAAGTAATATAGTTGTAGAAAGAAGATTCTATGGTGTGTTTGTACAAGAAGGGAGGTTTCTATGAAGCCTTTAAGTAAAACAGGTTATTTGTTGCAGGTGAAAAATCATATGCTCTTACATTTTTGTCACAGAGACATTGTAAACGTATTAAAAGATTTAAAAGAGATGTTTACATCAGGAAAGGAAGACGGAAAAACAGAGGAGGAGCTGTGTCGTAAGTTTGGTGATCCGAAAGAGTTTGTTGGCAGTCTGCGTATGGAGAATGCACAGGATCGTTTTTTTCTCTCTGTTTTTTTATATACGATAAGTGCGGTTGCCCTGTATGTGGTGATGGGAGCGATGTTTCAACCGTTAAATGCGGTTTTTTGGTGTATTCCGGCTGTCGCAATTCCGTTATATTTCTGGCATTTGTGCGGTGGCAGGAGCTTGTGTGAGACTGAAATGTCGACCGGAAAGGGAGATGGGCGGAAGCTGTCTGCAATGGGGGCTGGTGGTATGGCATTGGTCGCCATACAACAGACATCTGCAATTTTACTACACATACAGTGGAAATCCGGAGACTGGAGTATGGTAAAAAACGCTGTTGTTGGTATTTATGGTCTGTCGGCAGGGGTGGCATGTATCGCGGTTATTTTCTTTGTAGTTGAGGTGCACAGATTGTATCAGGGAAAGTATACTGCGTTTTATGCGATGATTTTGAATATGGGCATAATCTGTTCGTCACTTTTTTATATCACATGTATGAGGTCTTTTAATGGAAACGGGGATAATATTCCGGTGTGTGCTGTTCCCTATCTTCTAAATATGATTTTTTGTATGGGTGTCGCTTTTTGTTTCAAAGGGAGGGGATTAAAACCGTTATGGAATCGCAGATGAAGCGGGGAATACTGGAACTGTGCGTGTTATATCAGTTCTTATCAGGTGACTATTACGGGTATGATATTATGGCAAAAATGAGACCGTTTTTTCCGGATGTAAAGGACAGCACATTTTATGTGATTTTGCGCAGGCTCCATGCCGAGGGGTATACGGATATTTATTATGGTAAAGAGTCAAATGGTCCGCAGAGAAAATATTATCAAATAACGGAAGCGGGGAAGGAATACCTTGAGACAGCGCTTGAAAACTGGCGTCAGATCAAGTATGCAGTCGAGAGCATGGGGATTTTGTAAAAGAGGGGCAGCTATGTGAAAAATTGATTGACAGTCCATAACGAAAGCGTTATCATACTAACAATAGTTTTTTACTGCAATTCGTTAAAGTTTCATTTAAGAAAGAAGAACGGGTGCAGTACAGAAGGCTTTGCAAAAAATTTGCGTTGGGTGCGAACGCTTTGAAATGGAGGAACAGATAGAGATGGAAATGGAATTTTTAAGGAAGCTGCCGACACCGAAGGAGCTAAAGGAGGAATATCCGGTTGACGCTGAGATTGCGGTGGTAAAAGCAAGACGGGACGAGGAGATCCGAAATATTTTTGAGGGGAAATCCAATAAGGTGCTCTTGATCATCGGTCCCTGCTCTGCGGACAATGAGGATGCGGTCCTTGCGTATATCACAAGGCTTCGGGCAGTGCAGGAGAAGGTGGAGGAGAAGATTTTCATTATTCCGCGGATTTATACGAATAAGCCGCGGACAATGGGTGTTGGTTATAAGGGGATGCTGCACCAGCCGGACCCTGAGAAGGAGTCTGATATGCTAAAGGGCATCATCGCCATTCGTCAGCTACATAAGCGGGCCGCAGAGGAGACCGGTTTTACCTGTGCGGATGAGATGCTTTATCCGGAGAATCATAGATATTTGTCTGATCTTCTGTCCTATGTTGCGGTGGGAGCGCGCTCGGTCGAGAACCAGCAGCACAGATTAACGGCAAGCGGTGTCGGGATTCCGGTCGGCATGAAAAATCCGACCGGAGGCGATATTGCAGTGATGATGAATTCCATTACTGCGGCGCAGAACGGTCACATGTTTCTCTACCGCGGCTGGGAGGTAAAAACAAACGGGAATCCGTTTGCACATGCGATCCTGCGCGGCTATGTCGATAAGTTTGGACGGAACATCCCGAATTATCATTATGAGGATTTGCAAAATCTGCTGGAGGCTTATCGTCAGACAGATGCATCCGGCGGAAAGGCACTGGAAAATCCTGCCGTTATCATAGACACCAATCATTCCAATTCCGGTAAGCAGTTTTTGGAGCAGATGCGTATCAGTAAGGATATTATGCATAGCTGCAGGGTTTCCGGGGAGATTCACGATCTGATCAAGGGCCTGATGATCGAGAGCTATCTGGAGGACGGCGCGCAGAAGGTTGGCGACGGCTGCTATGGCAAGTCGATCACAGACCCGTGTCTGGGATGGGATAAGACAGAGCGGCTGATTTATGAGCTCGCGGAGCTGTGGTAAAAAAGAGAAAAGGAGGGAGAGCAGATGTATCGCATTTTTGTGGTGGAGGATGATGAGATTATCGCGCGCAGCGTCAGGTGTCATTTGGAGAGCTGGGATTATAAGGTTGCATGTGCGCAGGATTTTTCTGCTGTATTGGCGGAATTTTCGGCGTTTGCACCGCAGCTTGTGCTGATGGATATTAAGCTTCCTTTTTTGAACGGTTATCACTGGTGTGCGGAGATCCGGAAAATTTCTACCGTGCCGATTATTTTTCTCTCCTCGGCGGCAGATAATATGAACATCGTTATGGCAGTCAATATGGGGGCGGATGATTTTATTGCAAAGCCGTTTGACCTTGACGTACTGACGGTAAAGGTACAGGCAATGCTGCGCCGCACCTATGATTTTGGCGGGGAGGGCGAGGTGCTTTCCCATCAGGGAGTATTTCTTTATCCGGCGGAGGCGACGGTAAGCTATGGAGAGGAAAAGCTGGAGCTGACCAAGAATGAGCTGCGCATTCTGCAGACATTGATGGAGCACAAGGAGAAGGTGGTCTCAAGAGAGCATTTGATGGAAAAATTGTGGGAGAGCGACAGCTTTGTCGATGAGAATACGCTTTCGGTCAATGTCAATCGTTTGCGTAAGAAGTTGGATGGGATAGGGCTTGAGAATTTTATCATTACAAAGAAAGGGATTGGTTATCGCATCGGATAGCAGTGTCGGATGAAAAACTTTCGCAATGGACAGAGTAAATTTTTTTGATTACATAAAGGCAAATATTCGGTGGATAGGCACGATCTGGTTTTTTGGCATTTTGATGACCGTGATCCTGATTCTAAATAACGTTCCGGTTCATGAGATTTTGTACGGAATATTTTTGTGTGCGCTGCTGTTTGCCGTTGTACTTGGGGCGGGATATTATGTTTGTCGCAGACGGTGTCAGCAGCTTGGGGAGCTTGGTGCGGCGGTCGATATTTCGCTGCGCGGACTGCCTGAATGCATCGAGCCGACGGAGTGTGAGTATCAGGAATTACTGCGGATGCTGTTTGTAAAAAAGCAGGAGTTGGAGCAAAGGATGCTCTCCCATGAAAAGGAGCAGACGGAATACTATACGATGTGGGTGCACCAGATCAAAACGCCGATAGCGGCATTGAAGCTTTTGCTGGAGGAGGAAAAAGGAGGGGAAAGGCAGCGCGAGGAGGAGCTGGCAGAGCTTTTTCGGATTGAGCAATATGTGGAGATGGCATTGTCATATACACGGTTGGAATCGGAGAGCACGGATTTTGTCTTTCGGAGAGCAGAACTGGATGACGTGATCCGTGAGGCGGTGCGCAAGTATGCAAAGCAATTTATCCGAAAGAAAATCAGCCTCTGCTATGAACCGATCGGGCGGAGGGTGCTGACAGATGAGAAATGGCTGAATTTTGTGCTTGGTCAGCTGCTCTCCAATGCTTTAAAATACACGCAAAAGGGAAGTATTTCCATTTTTATGAGGAAGGATTGTCTGGTGGTTCAGGATACGGGAATTGGAATCCGAACAGAGGATTTGCCCCGGGTGTGTGAAATGGGCTATACCGGTTACAATGGACATGCGGATTCACGATCAACAGGCATTGGGCTATATCTGTGCAGTCGGATTTTAAAAAAGCTTGGACATGGATTTTCGATTACCTCACAGGAGGGAAACGGCACATGCGTGATGATACGGTTTGAGGAAAAGGAAATAGAGGGGTAAAAGGAACAGGGAAGCCTGCTTGCGGGCTTCCCTGTTCCTTTTTATGACAAACCTCAGGAAACCTGCACACCGCTTTTTTCAGAAATGAGATTTATCCTTTCATTGCGCTTTTGTACGGAGATTTTGTCTTCAACCATCTTTCCGTTCTTATCAGTATAAGTGATCGTAATCCCAAATGGTAAAAACATCTGGGTAGATTTGCTAAGGGCGCTGATACTGTTGTAGGGGATTTCAAGATATCCCAAAACTCCCCAGAAGCAGATAATTTTCTGCTCTGTAAAATAAATCCAGCCCGGTCTCCATTGCCCCCATTTGCCGAGAAGTCTCTCCTTGGTATTTCCCTGCGTGTAGTCGAGCAGGTTGTCGCTCTCGTCCATAAGCTGCTTTTTTACTTTATAGGAAAGATCGCCTGCGGTATTCTATGGAATTGAAAATAGC
>URJS01000088.1 GCA_900548205.1 uncultured Roseburia sp.
CATTGCAGCAAGCGCGTCCGCATAGCTGCCGCAGCAGATTTCGGTCTGTATTTGCATTACAGCTGCTCTTCAAAAAACTTCTTGAAGGCTTCGATCGCCGCATCCTCATCCGGACCATCCGCAGTCACGGTTACCTGATTGCCGCATTTTACGCCAAGCGCCATAATTGCCATCAATCTGCTGACGTCAACCTCTTTGTCATCCTTTTTCAAAAGAATCTTACTCTGGAAATTCTTTGCCTCCTTTGCGAGCAGACCTGCTGGTCTTGCGTGGATACCGAGTGCGTCCTTTACAACATAATTAAATGATTTCATTGCTGTTCCTCCTTTTTTATTATGCTTCTAAAATACCTTTGCGGATCGGCAGTATCATGCCGGGCGCTACAGACAGCTCGTCAATCCCCATCTCAACAAAGGTCTTTGTCAGCGCAGTATCTGCGCCAAGCTCTCCGCAGATGCCTGCCCAGATACATGCCTGATGAGCGGCATTGATCACCAACTGTATCATTTTAAGCACTGCCGGATGGTGTGCGTCGTAATAGCGGTCCAGCTTATTATTCTGCCGGTCGATCGCTAGGGTATACTGTGTCAAGTCATTTGTGCCGATGCTAAAGAAGTCAACCTCTTTTGCAAGCTCCTCCGCAATCATGACAGCCGCCGGGGTCTCGATCATGATCCCAAGCTCAATCTCTCCGTATGGGATCCCCTGTCCGTCCAACTCCTCGCGAACCTCCGCCATGATCTTCTTCACCTCAGCAACCTCCCACACTGAGGCGATCATCGGTATCATCACGGCAAGCCTTCCATATGCGCTTGCACGATAGAGCGCCCGCAGCTGTGTGCGGAAAATATCCTGACGGTCCAGACAGATGCGGACGGCACGGTAGCCAAGCGCCGGATTTTCCTCCGCGTCCAGCTGAAAATAATCAATCTTCTTATCTGCACCAATATCAAGCGTACGGATAATGACTCTCTTGCCCGCCATCATCTCAAGAACGCGGCGGTAAGCCAAAAACTGTTCCTCCTCGCTTGGGTAATCATCATTCTGTAAATATAAAAACTCACTGCGGAATAAACCGATTCCCTCCGCATCATTTTCCAAAACAGCGGCAACGTCCGATACGCCGCCGATATTTGCATATAAATGGATTTTCTTGCCGCTTCTTGTGACAGTCTCTTTTCCCTTTAAGGTGGCAAGCAGCTTTCGCTGCTCCTTCTCTGCCTCAAGCAGCTTTTCATATTCTGCTCTCGTCTCATCATCGGGGTCTGCAATAAAAAGTCCCTGTCTGCCGTCTACGATCACAAGCGTGCCGTCGGCAAGCTCGTCAGCAGGTGTGGCAACCAGCGCCGGAATGTTCATCATACGGGCAAGAATCGCCGTGTGGGAGTTGACCGAGCCCTCCCTCGTCACAAATGCAAGTACGGAAGAACGGTCAAGCTGGATCGTCTCACTCGGCGCAAGATCATCCGCCAGAATGACAGCCGGCTCTGCTCCATGCTCCGATGCTTCCTTTACACCGCACAAAATACGGATGACACGCTCAGAAATATCCTTAACGTCCGCAGAGCGTGCGCGCATATATTCATCATCCATTGCGGCGAACATTTCCGAAAAATTATCTCCTGTCGTTGCAACGGCATACTCGGCGTTCACCTGCTGATTCGTGATCATATGTGTGATGGAATCGCAGTAATCCGCATCGTCCAGCATCATCTGATGGACCTCAAAAATTGCCGCGTGCTCCTCGCCCACCTGCGGGAGTGCTTTTTCATAGAGCGACTGAAGCTCCTGCAAGGCGCATGCTTTTGCTTGCGTAAAGCGGGCGAGCTCCTGCTCCGTGTCCTCCACTCTGGTCCTGCGCACCATCTGATGCGTGCCGCCGATCGAACGGACAGGACCGATTGCAATTCCGCCAAACGCGATTTTTCCCTGAACCTGTTTCATAACATGTCCCCTCTCTAGCTGATTTTTCAAACAACGAGCGACACGCTTCGCGAGCCGCTCTTATGTCAAGCAAAAACCGGAAAGCAAAATACAGCCGACAGCCTGTCCTTTTCCGGTTTCGCGCATCTATACACCTATCATGTAAGCTATTCTCTAAACGTCTCCATTATAGATTTGATTCGGCTGTTTGTCAACCTTTATCTATCATGCAGATCGGTCAAAAGCATGGCATCCCCAAAGCTGAAAAACCGGTACCGCTCCTTTACCGCTTCCTTGTATGCGTTCAGCACATGCTCCCTTCCTGCAAGTGCGGATACAAGCATCACAAGCGTCGATTCCGGCAGATGAAAATTCGTGATGAGACAATCAACGACCTTAAACCGGTACCCCGGATAAATAAAAATTTCCGTCCACCCGCTCATCTCCCGCAGAAATCCATTTTCGTCAGCGGCTGCCTCCAGCGTGCGCGTACTTGTTGTCCCGACGGCGATCACACGATGGCCTTCCCTTTTCGCACGATTGATCTTATCCGCCTCGCTTTGCGAAATCCGGTAAAATTCCGAATGCATATGGTGCTTTAAGACGTCTGTCTCCTTGACAGGACGGAAGGTGCCAAGTCCGACATGAAGCGTTACCTCCGCGATCTCAACGCCCATGCCCCGCACCGCGCCAAGCAGCTCCGCCGTAAAATGAAGTCCTGCTGTCGGCGCAGCCGCCGAGCCGTCGTGCTTTGCATAAACCGTCTGATAGCGTGTCTTATCCTCCAGCTGATGCGTAATATAAGGCGGCAGAGGCATCTGTCCGAGTCTGTCTAAAATCTCCTCAAAGATCCCCTCATACTCAAACCGGATCAGCCGGTTGCCCTCCTCCACGATATCAATGACCTCTCCCGTCAAAATCCCCTCGCCAAAGCTCAGTCTCGCGCCCAGCCTGCATTTCTTTCCGGGCTTTACCAGCGTCTCCCACACGTCGTTTTCCATTCTCTTTAAGAGGAGGATCTCCACCTTTGCCTCTGTGCCCTCCTTGACACCATAGAGCCGCGCCGGAATGACCTTCGTGTTATTGATCACGAGACAATCGCCCGGTTTTAGATATTCTGTGATGTTTTTAAAAATCCTATGCTGTATTTCGCCTGTATTTTTATCGAGCACCATAAGTCTCGAAGCGGAGCGGTCGCGCAGAGGGTCCTGCGCGATAAGCTCCTGCGGAAGGTCATAATAAAAATCTTTTACATCCATGATTTTTCTCCCAACTTATTTGCGAAGCTCTGCGCCAAGCGCTTCCAGCGCCGCCACAATTTGATCCATAGCGCCTGTGATGTCAGCTTCCTCAAGATTGCGGTCCTTCGCCCGGAAGGATAAAGAATAGGCGATGGATTTACAGCCGTCCTGAATCTGGGAGCCCTCGTAGATGTCAAACAGCTCGTAGCGCTCCAACAGCTTTCCGCCCTTTGTATCGAATACTTTTTCAATATCTCCGGCTAAAACAGTCTTTGGAACGATCATTGAGATGTCTCTTGAAGCGGCAGGAAATTTCGCGATCCCCTCATATTTATGGTCAAAGCCTGCGCGCGCTACAATTTCAGGCATATCAAGCACCGCGACATAAACGCGCTCTTTGATGGAATAATTTGCTGACACGACCGGATGTACCTCGCCAAGACAGCCGATGACCGTTCCGTCATAAATAACGTTTGCCTGACGTCCCGGATGAAGGAACGAAAGTCCTGCGTTCGGGTCATACTGCGGCTTTGCCGTCATACCAACCTTGCTTAAAAACTCCTCGATCACGCCCTTCATCGTGTAAAAATCTCCGTCGCCGTACATGCCAAGCGTAAACTGCATGCGCTCCGTCGGAAGCTCCGTGACAGGCGTCTGCTTCGGCAGATAAATATTTCCAAGCTCATAAAGACGGACGTTTTTATTCCTGCGGTTAAAATTTGTGGAAAGCGAGGTCAGCATACCATTTAGGGAAATCGTTCGCATAATGGAGAAATCCTCCCCCAGCGGATTCATGATCTCAACGGTCCGGCGCAGCGGTGAATCCTTCGGAAGCAGCAATTTATCAAATACCTTCGGGCTTTCAAAGGAATACGTCATTCCCTGTGAAAAGCCGCAGAACTCTGCAACCTCACGCGCTACACGCTCGATCCGAAGCTTGAACGAAAGCGTTCCCGTTGTCGCCTGACCGCTTGGAAGCGTTGTCGGAATCCTGTCATAGCCAAAGAAACGGGCAACCTCCTCCGCCAGATCAGCGCCGCATACAAGGTCCTGCCTCCATGAGGGGATGAGCACCTCATTTTTTTCTGCATCATAGGAAAGCGCAAGCCGTGTAAAATAGGAAAGCATCGTTTCCGGTGCAATCTCTGTTCCGAGCAGACGATTATATTTTTCCGGTTCAAACGGCAGCCGCCTTCCTTCGACCGGATCCGGGTAAACATCAATGACGCCGCCGACTACCTCTCCGGCGCCAAGCTCCTCGATCAGCTGGCAGGCACGATCCATTGCAAGGATCGCATTGTTTGGGTCTAAGCCCTTCTCAAACTTGGAGGAAGCATCTGTCCGCAGACCGATCTTCTTGCTGGAAAGACGGATATTGGTACCGTCAAAGCATGCAGCCTCAAACAGCATCGTACTTACGCTGTCCGTGATCATGGAATTCTCGCCGCCCATAATACCGGCAATTCCAATCGGCTTTTTGCCGTCGCAGATCATTAAGACAGAATCATCAAGCACGCGCTCCTGACCGTCTAATGTCACGAATTTCTCACCGTTTGACGCGCGTCTTACAACAATCTCACCGCCCTCAATCGTGGCGAGGTCATACGCGTGCATCGGCTGTCCGTACTCCTCCATGACATAATTTGTAATATCGACAATATTATTGATCGGACGGATGCCCTGCGCCCGCAGCCGCTGCTGCATCCATTCCGGCGAAGGCGCGAGCCTGATATTTTTTACTGCCCTTGCCGTATATCTGGAGCAGAGCGCAGAATCCTCCACCGACACCTTGATATAGCTGTGCACATCCTCATCATTTCCCGTCTCCGTCACAATCGGCGGTACAAATTCCCTGCCGAAGGTCGCGGCAGCTTCTCTTGCAAGCCCGAGAATCGAAAAGCAGTCGACACGGTTCGAGGTGATCTCATACTCCACTACCGTATCGTCCAGTCCCAGATAGCTTACCGCACTCTCGCCAACAGGCGCATCCTCCGGCAAAATGTAAAGACCGTTTTCCGGTGCAAGCGGAAACATGTCTCGGGTCGATCCAAGCTCCTCGATCGAGCACATCATTCCGTTTGATTCCACACCGCGCAGCTTTCCTTTTTTGATCTTGACGCCGCCCTCTGTTTTGCTTCCGTCGTGGCCGCCGGCAACCCTGCCTCCGTCCAAAACGACAGGCACCTTGCAGCCTTCCGTGACGTTTGGCGCACCGGTGACAATTTGAATTGTTTCCGTACCGATGTCAACCTGACAGATCACAAGCTTATCTGCATCGGGATGACGCTCGATGCTTTTCACCTGACCGATCACGATTTTTTCCAGATCGGCGTCCATACAGGTATATCCTTCGACCTTTGAGCCGGATAATGTCATCGCATCTCTGTATTCCTGCGGGGTTACGGTAAGCTCCGGCACGAAATCCCTGATCCATTTTAATGATGTATTCATATTATTTTCCCTCCTAAAACTCTTAAAACTGTTCTAAGAATCTCTGATCATTCTCATACAGCAGACGCATATCATCGATCTCATACTTTAACAATGCGATACGCTCAAGTCCCATACCAAAGGCGAAGCCTGAATATTCCTCCGGATCAATGCCGCTCATCCTTAAGACGCGCGGGTGCACCATACCGCAGCCCAAAATTTCGATCCAGCCCTCTCCCTTGCAGAACCGGCAGCCCTTTCCGCCGCATTTAAAGCAGGTGACATCCATCTCTGCGGACGGCTCTGTAAACGGAAAATGATGCGGCCGGAATTTTACCTTTGTAGTTTCTCCAAACAACTCCTTTGCAAACTCCGCCAGTGTTCCCTTTAAATCCGCGAACGTGATGTGTTTGTCGATCACAAGTCCCTCCACCTGATGAAAGGACGGGGAATGTGTGGCATCCACCTCATCCGAACGGAACACACGCCCCGGCGCAAGCATACGGATCGGCAGCCTTCCTTTTTCCATCTCACGAACCTGAACCGGAGAGGTCTGTGTCCGCAGCACGATTTTTTCATTGATATAGAAGGTATCCTGCTCATCCTTTGCCGGATGATCTGCCGGTATGTTTAACGCCTCAAAATTATAGTAGTCGTACTCTACCTCGGGTCCTTCCACTACCTCATAGCCCATCCCCGTAAAAATGCGCTCTACCTCCTCCAGTGCGATCGTGTTCGGATGGCGGTGTCCGACCTGATTCTTCTTTGCCGGAAGCGTCACATCAATGACTTCCTCTTTTAACCTGATTGAAAGCGCCTCTGCCTCAAGCTTCGCCTTCGTCTCCTCAAGC
The DNA here is from genome assembly GCA_900548205.1 of uncultured Roseburia sp. Taxonomy (GTDB): domain Bacteria; phylum Bacillota; class Clostridia; order Lachnospirales; family Lachnospiraceae; genus Roseburia. The sequence goes on from URJS01000088.1 coordinate 6,446, forward strand.
ATCTGCTCGATGCTCTCCCTCGTCTCATTGACAAGCTGCCCTACCAGCGGACGATCCTCTGGACTTACGTCCTTCATACTCTTTAATAGCGCCGTTAATGCACCTTTTTTGCCGAGTATGGCGACACGGACATCATTGAGTGTACTCAGATCCTTGGATTCGCTGATCTGACGCATGGCATCTTCCTTAATTTTTTGAAGTTTTTCTTTCATATTCATCCTCCATTCTCCCTATCAAACAACGAGCGACACGCTTCGCGAGCCGCTCTTATGTCAACAAAAAAACGCGAAACCATCCGTCTTACTAGGGACGAATGATTCCGCGGTACCACCCTGATTCTTTCCGGTCATAAAATGTGCATGACCTTTTAAAAAGCACTCCTATGCGTAACGTGCATCAACGTCATCCGCTACTGCTGTTCACGGATGCAGCTCCTGTGCGAACTTCGATTCCTACCTTGCCTTAAGCGGGCTTGCAGCCGATGACCCGCTCTCTCTGAAAGGGATATAGTGCTCTATGGGGAACTCCCCCACACATTCTCTGCCTTTTTCTAAAACAGTCTGCCATAGCAGTCTGCTGTTTTTTGATCTAAGTCGTATTCTAGCACAGCAGATAAGAAACATCAAGTACTTTTTCCAGCCTGCGGCGCCCTCCTTCCTCTTTTGAAATGATCGCCGAATACGACATTGATCTCTGCCGCGATCATCATAATATAGATGCAGAAATAAAACCAGAGCATCACGAGCACGATCGTGGTCAGGCTTCCGTACATGGAAAATCCATTGAAATAATCTACATAGATAGAAACGCCGATGGAAAACAGATACCAGCCGATACTGCCAAGCAGCGCGCCCGGAAGCTGACTCTTTAGCGTCAATTTTCTGTTTGGCAGCGTCGTAAAAATAATATCAAAAAACAGCGTCAGCACGGCTAACATACCAAGTCCCTTTAAATGTGACAGAATACCTGCAAGCTTTGATAAAATAGGCAGATACTGCGCAGCAAGCAGACGAAGCGAATTTCCGAAAACAAGTACGGAGAGCGTCAATATGATCGCCGCCAAAAATACGAGTGTGTAAAGGCTTGCCCAAAAGCGCAGAACAAACCAATTTCTTGTTTCCTCCAGATCATGCACCGAGTTAAAGCCGTCCGCCAGATACTGCACGCCCTTTGCCGCAGACCAGACGGCGACAAGCGCCGTTGCGGAGATAATTCCCATAGAGCGGTTATACACCTCATCCACGAGCGAAATAAAAAACGGCGCAAGGTATTCCGGCATGATGCGCCGCATCAGCTCCAAGAGCATTGATTCCGTCACGGAGGTATACTGCAGCAGTGAAGAAAACACCATTAAAAACGGAATGATCGATACAATGATAAAAAATGCAGACTGCGCCGCATACGCATTGATCTTATCCTGCCTGCATTTTTTCATAAAATAATTCCAATGAGCCGCTATTTTCCAGATCATAGTGTTTCCTCTCCATCGTATTGCGCAAAATACCGCGCTTGTTTACTCCATACTGCCAATTGTAATATCCCTGTAAAAATATTGCAAGATTTGTTCGTAATTCATTCCTGCCTTTGCCATGCCGTTCGCCCCATTCTGGCTCATGCCAAGACCGTGTCCGTAGCCCCCGCCGGAAAGCACCACCGAGCCGTCTCCCTGCGGAGTGATCGCACAAAATGAGCTTGGGAGCATCGTTACCGATGTGCTTTCGGACGAATCCGCATAGACGATTTTCTGAACGCCTGCGCCCAGCACATTGCGGATATTGTATTCATTTTTGACGTTCGCGCTTCCATTCTCATATTGAAGTGCA
>URJS01000089.1 GCA_900548205.1 uncultured Roseburia sp.
GGAAACAAATACAGAAAACTGGAAAGACCATTTACAAAAAGGCGGCTCGCTGATGATCGTCATACTGGGAAATATACTGTATGCCCTGGCTGTAAAGCTGTTTCTGATGCCTGCGGGCCTGCTTACAGGGGGGACGACAGGTATCGGTCTGGCATTAAACAGGAGTTTTGGGATCCCGGTAGCCACCTTTGTACTTATATTTAATGTAACCATGCTTCTCATCGGCTGGAAGGTCATGGGACGAAAATTTGCTCTGACAACCGTTGTAAGTACCTTCGTATATCCGATTGCACTGGGATTTTTTGAGAAAGTCTTTGGAGATCTGGTGCTTACCCAGGATCTGTTTTTATGTACCATCTTTTCCGGATTGGGAATTGGCGGTTCTTTAGGCATTGTGATCCGTGCAGGGGCTTCCACAGGAGGAATGGATATCCCACCGCTGGTGTTGAACCATTACTTTAAAATTCCTGTTTCCGTTTCCATGTATGTGTTTGATTTGAAAATTGATGAATTTGAGTATGCTTATCAGATGGATGGTCCGTATGACCCTGCGAGGGGACTTTTGTTTGATCAAAAGAATGTGCTGTTGGACCCGTATGCTCATGCGGTGACGGGACAGCACAAGTGGGGGGAGAAAACGATCGGCGGAGAGAAGCTCGTGTACCATGCGCGTGTGGTCGAGAATAATTTTGACTGGGGAAAGCCAAAGCAGCTGGAGCTTGCGGCGGAGGACTTGATCATCTATGAGCTGCACGTCAGGGGCTTTACAAAAGACAGCTCGGCAGGAGTGACGGCGGGAGGTACCTATCAGGGGTTAAAGGAGAAGATTCCCTACCTGAAAAATCTAGGCATCAATGCGGTGGAACTGATGCCGATCTTTGAATTTGACGAGTTGGAGAGCGAGCGGTTTATGGACGGTGAGCGGCTTTACAATTACTGGGGATATAATACCGTCTGCTTTTTTGCGCCGAATACCGCCTATGCCTCGGTGGTGGAGCATAATCATGAGGGAGATGAGCTAAAGGAGCTGATCTGTGCGCTGAAGGAGAACGGGATTGAGGTGTTTTTGGATGTGGTATTCAACCATACCGCAGAAGGAAATGAAAACGGACCATGTTTTTCCTTTAAAGGACTTGATAACAATCTCTATTATATGCTTACGCCTGACGGGCATTATTATAATTTCAGCGGCTGTGGAAATGCTGTCAACTGCAATCATCCGGCGATGCGCAAATTTATCATTGACTGTCTGCGCTACTGGACGATTGAGTACCGGGTCGATGGTTTCCGCTTTGATCTGGCGTCGATTCTCACAAGAGACCAAAATGGAGTGCCGATGTCAGACCCGCCTATTTTACAGGAGATTGCAAATGACCCGATTTTGGGGAGGGTAAAGCTGATCGCGGAGGCATGGGACGCTGCGGGCTTGTATCAGGTGGGCAGCTTTCCGGCATTTAACCGTTGGTCGGAATGGAATGGCAGGTACAGAGATGATATCCGGCGTTTTCTAAAAGGAGACGCCGGAATGGCATCAACGGCGATCGCGCGCATTACTGGCTCTAAGGACTTGTATGATTCGGCGCATCGGGGCGCGAGCGCTTCCGTCAATTTTTTGACCTGCCATGACGGATTTACATTGTATGACCTGTATGCATATAGTGTTAAGCATAACGAAAAGAACGGATGGAATAATACGGACGGAGATAATAACGGAAACAGCTGGAATTGCGGAGCGGAGGGGGAGACGGAGGATGCCGGGATCGAAAGCCTCCGCCGCCGCATGGTGAAAAATGCGTTTGCAACCCTGCTCTGCAGCCGCGGACCGGCGATGTTTTTTGCGGGAGATGAGTTCTGCAATACGCAGTTTGGCAACAATAATGCATATTGTCAGGACAATATCATTTCTTGGCTGGACTGGACGCGTCTTGAAAAATACAGGGAGATCCATGACTTTGTACGTTTTATGATCGGGCTTCGTAAGAAATATGCCGTCATCCGAAAGACAACGAAGGCGGCGCTGTGCAATCTTCCCGACATCAGTATTCATAATGGTTATCCATGGAATGCCGGAACGGATGATCACAGCAGATTGATCGGCATTATGTATGCGGGGAGAGACGAGCGTGATATTCGCGATGATGTGGTCTTTTACTGTATGAATGCATACTGGGAGCCATTGATCATGCAGCTGCCGGAGCTGCCGAACGGTATGGAGTGGAGCGTCTGCATGAATACGGCAGTAGAGTACGAGGACGGGAAAGACATGGAGGCGTGCACAGAGATTTTTTATAAGAAAACCCTGCGTGTTCCGGCAAGAAGTGTGATCATATTGACGGCAGAGTGAAGGGGGAGTTAAGACTGCTGCGCTTGGAGAGCGCGGCAGAGACCTCCTCCAGCATATGACGGTGCTCCTGCGTCATGCAGCGATAGTGATTGAGGAGCTGTGTTTCTTTTTCGTTGAGGGGCAGTTGGGGATTGACACGGATGTTGGTATTGCCGAGCAGATAATCGACATTTGTGCCGAGGTAACAGGCAATCCTTGAGAGTGTAAAGCAGTCCGGCAGCCTGCGGTTTTTGATATAGCCGTTGATGGTGTTCGGATTAAGGTGCAGATCATGGGCAAGTCTGCACTGCGGGATTCCCTGTTCGGTTAAAAGCTTTTGAATACGTGTTCCAATTTGCATGGCAGCCTCCTGCTGATGTTAGGTAAAACCTCCGTCTAAGGTTATGATCTGTCCGGTGAGATAAGAGCCGGCAGCGCAAAGCTGCATGGCAAGTGCGGCAACCTCCTCCGGTGTGCCGAAACGGCCTGCGGGAATTTCCTCTGTCAGGGCTGCCAGCTCCTCCTTGTCAAAGCAGGCGTTCATTTCCGTATCAATGACGCCGCACGCGATGGCATTGACCTGAATGTTGCTTGGCGCAAGCTCCTTTGCGAGCGCGCGGGTAAAAGCGTTCATGCCTCCTTTGCAAGCAGAATAGGCGACCTCGCAGGAAGCGCCGACGTTTCCCCAGACAGAGGAAATGTTAATGATTTTGCCGGACTGACAGTGCAGCATGTGGGGAAGTGCATGCTTACAGGTGGAAAAGACCGAGGTCAGGTTCACGCCAACGATCCGGTTCCATTCGTCGATAGACATCTCACTGAGCAGTCCGATGTGGGAGATGCCGGCATTATTGATCAGAATATCCACCCCGTCAAAACGGTTTTTTGTGCGTGCAAATAAATCATGGACGTACGAATGATCCGAAATATCACCAACGTCTGCGAGGACGTCTGTGTGATGCGTGCGGATCAGATCATCCCGTAAGTCGTACAGGGCGTCTTTGGAGCTGGAACAGTTTATGACGAGACGAAAACCCTCTCTTGCGAAGGCGGTGGCAATGGCACGGCCGATGCCGCGGGAAGCTCCTGTGATGAGCACCGTTTTCATATAAAATCTCCCTTCCGAAGCGATTTTAAGAAATTAGGGTGTTAATTGGTCTTATTGTAGCATAAAAAAGAGGAATAAGCCATAAGAAAAACAGCTTTTATGACTGATGCAGACAGGTAAGATATGCGGTGAGCCTTTGCGGCAAGCCGCTTGGAAATGAGGATTAGGATGAGAGCAGAGGAATTAGTAAACAAACAGAGAGAATATTTTGAGTCGGGCGTGACGCTCACCTATACATTTCGCTTGGCGGCTTTGGGGCGTCTTGGCGATGCAATGAAACGCTATGAGAAGAAGCTTTGCAATGCGCTGTATCAGGATTTGCACAAATCAGCGTCCGAGAGCTGCATGGCGGAAATCTGTATGACGTATGCGGAGCTTAGTTATTGCACAAAGCGTCTGGCAAGATGGATGAGGCAGGAGTATGTGAAGACAAAGCTGGCAAATTTCCCGGCATGCAGCTTCACGATCGCGGAGCCGTATGGCGTGACGCTTGTCATGGCACCGTGGAATTATCCGGTACTCTTGTGTCTGGAGCCTCTGATCAATGCAATCGCCGCGGGAAACTGCGTGATTTTAAAGCCATCCGCGTATGCACCGCATGTGTCTTCCATCCTGGAAGAAATGATCGGCGATTATTTTGTACCGCAGCATGTTGCGGTTGTGGAGGGAGGCAGGGAAGAAAATAATGAGCTGCTGGAGCAGCGTTTTGATCATATTTTTTTTACGGGAAGCACGGCAGTCGGAAAAATTGTGCTGGAGAAGGCGGCGCGCTATGTAACGCCCGTCACGCTGGAGCTTGGCGGGAAAAGCCCCTGTATTGTAGACAAGACGGCAAATATAAAGGTTGCCGCGCGCCGCATCATCTTTGGAAAAATCTTAAATTCTGGTCAGACCTGTGTCGCGCCGGATTACCTTATCGTGCACAAGGAGGTCAAGGAGGAGCTGCTTGATGCAATGAAGGAGGAGATCACCGCGATGCTTGGGGAAAATCCGCTGGAGGCGGAGGAATATCCGCGGATGGTAAATGAGAAGCACTACCAGCGTGTGATGGGACTGATACAGGGAGAGAAGGTGATCGTCGGCGGCGTGGGCAATCCCGAAACACTTCAGATCGCGCCGACGATTTTGGATGAGGTGTCTTTGGATGCACCGGTTATGCAGGAGGAAATTTTTGGTCCGGTTTTGCCGGTTCTGACATTTGAGACACGGGAGGAGCTGCTGCCGCTCATTCGCCATTTTGAAAAGCCGCTTGCCTGCTATGTGTTTACGACAGAGCGGCGTATGGAGCGGTGGGTGATTTCGCGGATTTCTTTTGGCGGCGGATGCGTCAACGATACGATCATGCATCTTGCGAGCTCGGAAATGGGGTTCGGCGGCGTTGGGGCAAGCGGTATGGGGAGCTACCACGGTAAGCATGGATTTGAGACATTCAGCCATCGGAAAAGCGTGCTGAAGAAGTATAACTGGCCGGACCTGCCGATGCGGTATCATCCGTATCAAAAGTGGAAGGATGATATTATCCGCAAGGTGATGCGGTAGGCAAGGTCTGTGAAAAAGTATGGCTGTTTGGCGGCAGAATCGGAAGAAAATAACCGGATGTTCCGTTCTGATGAGAAAACGATAATTTTTTTAAAAACCATATTGCCATTGAAAATGAAGGGTGATATAATGACCTCAACCTTAAGGGATAGGAGTATATTCCTAGTTAAAAAATCTTACTTATGAGGAGAATGGGTATGAAAAAGAAAATATTTGCAGTGTTGCTGTCAGCTGTGGTAGCGTTTTCCGTAGTTGGATGTTCCGGCAGCGGAGATACAACAACGGGTGCAGATGCGTCTCAAAGCAATAGCGCACCGGAGAAGCAGGAGGAGAGCAAAGAAGCCGGGGAGATGAGCAAGGATGATTATCTTGCACAGGTGGAAACACTCAATACGGCAGCAGAGGATTTCATGAACGCTCTTATGACTTTCACTGAGGCGGCTAATGCCGGAAATGTAGACCAGGCGGTAAAGGAGATTGAGACCATTCGTCAGACAAAGCAGCCGTTTTTAGATTTCGGTGCGATTGCTAATCCGCCGAAGGGCTATGAGGAGGCGCATAAAAATCTGGCGGAAAAGAGTACCGCGTTTGGTGAATTTATTGATGGTTATGCAGACCTCATTCAGTCTGGAGTAGATGGCACGATGGATGCGGGTGCCTATGCTGAGGAGTTAGCAGGACTGAGCAGCGAGGTAACAACTCTTACAACCGATTTGGCAAATGCAATGGCAGAGGTGCAGGGACTTTAGTAGATGGACAGTACGCAATCCTTCAAGGAATGTGACGCTGGCATCTGGGCACAAGAGCTTTCCTACATAGGAAGTAGGTACGCTGCATGGCTAAAAAGAAAAGTATATAAACAACGAGTGACACGCTTCGCGAGCCGCTCTTATGTCAAACATACAAAAAGCAGGAAATCCATAGGGATTTCCTGCTTTTTGCTGTCTTATCGCATACAGCATGCGGCAGTTCATACAACTTTTACAAAGAGACGCTTTGCATTTTGAAAGAAATTATGGCAGTATAGCAATAGATAGAAATGGTGACAGGAAAGCCTACAGGAGGTACCGGATGAGGGCAAAGATTTTAATTATTGAGGACGACCCTGTGATACGCAAGGAATTGCAGACACTTTTGGAGGGAAATGGGTATGAGACGTCTGCGATCGAAGATTTTGCGGACGTCATGGCGCAGGTGAGACGGATCCAGCCGCATCTGATCCTGCTGGACATCAAACTGCCGCAGGAGAGCGGCTTTGCGATCTGTTCCGGGATCCGGAGCTTTTCGGATGCGCCGATCATTTTCGTCACGAGCTGCGGCACGGATATGGATGAATTAAACAGTATCATGCTCGGCGGGGACGTATTTCTCACAAAGCCTTATCACACCGCGATCCTGCTGGCAAAAATCGCGTCTCTGTTAAAGCGTGCTTACCCGAAGGAGAAGGAGCGTAGACTTTCGCACGGCGGCGTGTCGCTGTGTCTGGAAAATGGAACGGTGGAGGCGAACGGAGCGACGGCGGAGCTGACAAAAAATGAGACGAAGATCATGTATTATCTCGTGACGCACGCGGGGAAAATCTGCACAAGAGCCGATCTGATCGAGTATCTGTGGGATAACCGGCTTTATGTCGACGACAATGCGCTCAGTGTCAACATCGGCAGGATCAGGGAAAAGCTGGCGAAGCTTGGTGTGACGGATTTTATCAAAACAAAGCACAGGCAGGGGTATCTGATATGAACGGGAGACGGTACTGGAGGGAGCGGATGCCGGTTCTGCTTTTGAATGCGGCAGGGATGGTTTTACTTGGCGCATTTCTTTTGCTGACGGAAAACAGTGTGGATATGGTTCTTATGATCGCTGCGGTGTGGAGTCTGACATTGGCGGGAGTGCTGCTGTTTTCCTATTACCGGAAGAAAAAGAGGCTGGGGAGGCTGAAAAAGCTGTCGGAGGGGTTAAAGGAGCGGTATCTTCTGGCAGAGCTGCTGCCAACGCCGGAGGATGCGGAGGAGGAAGTTTATTTTTCTCTCCTGCGGCAGGCGTTTAAGTCGATGCTGGAGCAGAAGAACGCCGTGGAGCGGGAACGGCAGGAATACAGGGAATATATTGAGCAGTGGATCCACGAGATCAAGACGCCGATCACCGCGATGAAGCTTTTGTGTGAAAACCACCCGGCGCCGTTTGCCAGAGAGCTGATGACGGAGCTTGAGAAAACGGACCGTTTTACTGAGCAGGCGCTCTACTATGCGAGGAGCGAGCACACGGAAAAGGATTATTCGATCCGGGAGCTGCGGCTTTTTGATGTGGTGCATCAGGCGATTGCGGACAACAAATATCTTCTGCTGCAAAACGGTGTTTCGCTTGTGATGGAGGAGAGCAATGCGACCGTGTATTCCGATGATAAGTGGATCCGCTTTATTCTGGATCAGCTGATCGTCAATGCGGTAAAATACAGAGGCAGCAAGCCGGAGCTTCGTTTTTATGCGCAGACCGAGGGGGATAAAATATATCTGTTTGTGGAGGATTCGGGGATTGGAATCCCTGCCGGCGACCTGCCGCGCATTTTTGAAAAGGGATTTACCGGACAAAACGGCAGGAGCAGACAAAACTCCACCGGTATCGGGTTGTATCTGTGCAAACGCCTTTGCGATAAGCTTGGCATCGGGATCTGCGCTGAGTCCGGAGGCGCGGGGACAAGGATCCGGCTCGATTTTCAGATCAATCATTTTATTCATCAGGTGCAGAGCCGGTAGGCTCTGCATTTTTCTGTGGAACAAGGGGCTGTTGCAAAAGTAGATAAATAATCTACTGGAGCAACAGCTCCGTTTTT
>URJS01000090.1 GCA_900548205.1 uncultured Roseburia sp.
CGCCCTGTATGCAAAAATCTCATCCTTTATGCATTGTGTTTCCGAGACTACTCACTAAATTTCCTGCCATGTTTAAGGATCATTCTTTTCATTCCTGCATCTCCCCGCTTTTATCACACAAAACTCTGCGCTTGCATTTTCATTTGTCGTTTGCTATAATAATTTCATTCATTGCCAGAGTATTTCTCACTCTGGTTCTTGCAGATTACTGCATCATCCGGCGCCTCGCCGCATTTACTCATTTTTTATTCCATACAAAGGAGGCTCTGCCTATGACAGACAATGCTCTTACGCACAAACAACGTACCTTTCGCCCACTGGACGAATTAAATCTGATTGATGACTTTCTTTTTCAGGAAATGCTTCTTCAGGAAAACGATGGCGAAGAATTTTGCCGGATCCTTCTTAGTACCATTCTCGGTAAATCTATTCGCAAGATCCGGATTCTCCCGCAGAAAAACATTTCCGGCATCCATCCCACCCGGCACGGAATCCGCATGGATGCTTATATCCAAGATATTTCCGATGAAGCCCCCTTACCGGGCGCTTCCCGTGTGGACGCCAAAGTCATCCCCGATATTTATGATATTGAACCAAACAAACGCTGTGAAAAATCACAGCTTCCAAAGAGGATGCGCTACTACCACGGGTTGATCGACACGCAGCTTTTAGACTCAGGCGCAGACTACGATATGTTGCCAAGTGTCGTGATTATCGTGATTCTGCCCTATGATCCCTTTGGCAAAAACAGGATGATCTATACGATACAAAATCAATGTGTCGAAGATTCTTCCCTCTCTTATGATGACGGCGCTAAGAAAATCTTTTTATACACCAAAGGAACTGACGGATGTACTAGCCAAGCCTTGCGCGATATGTTAAAATATCTGGAGAACACAACAACCACAAATGTAACAAATCAGGATATCAGCACCATTCACCAGCTTGTAGAAAAGGTGAAGCGTCGAAAGGAGGTCAGCATCAATTATATGAAATCATGGGAAATTGACGAAATGAACCGGGAGGAAGGCCGCATTGAGGGCAGAGAGGAGCTGCTTTTTGCCTTTGTCACAACACTTCAGGAGCTCCATATCTCCCGCAGCGACACCCTCCAGAAGCTAAAAGAAAAATTTTCATTGACGACCGATGCGGCAGAGAATTATCTTTCCATGTATTGGAAATAAAATCTGAGGCGCTGCGAACTTCTCTCCAAACAGCTTCTGAAAATACAAAAGAGCGAAGGCATATATTTCCCTCCGCTCTCTTGTATTTTCACCTATTCCGTATCCACTTCTATGGGCAGCTCCCCTTCTGCTTGCGGAAATTCCAACACTACTTTAAACAAATCACCATCCACATACAATGAAAACCTTCCCTTCATCAAATCCATCAGGCTTTTTGCGATCGAAAGTCCAAGACCGCTGCCCTCCGTATTTCTTGAACTGTCACCGCGCACAAAACGCTCCATCAGCTCCTCACTGCTGATATTCAACGGATATTTGGAGGTATTGCGGAACGTGAGTCTTGCCATATCCTCCATGCTCTCAAGATTAATATACACACGTGTTCCCGGCTGCGCATATTTACAGATATTATTCATCAAATTGTCGATCACACGCCAGAAATGTCTGCTGTCCGCCAGTATATAAACCGGCTTCTGCGGTTTGTCGATCAGAAGCTTTAACTCTGCCTCACTCATCTTCTCATCAAATTCCCCGACAATCTGTATCAAAGACACGCCTGCCCCAAGCGCTTCCAAATGCACCTCCAGATTTCCCGTCGAGGCCTTAGACGCCTCCATTAAGTCCTCGATCAGCTTTTTTAAGCGGGCCGACTGACGCTCCAGCACCTCTAAATATTCCTCCGCTGTCTCGTTATTCAAGTTTTCCTTTTCCAACAAATCCACATAATTGATAATGGACGTCAGCGGCGTCTTAATATCGTGTGAAACATTCGTGATCAGCTCCGTCTTAAAACGCTCGCTTTTCATGCGTTCATCTACCGCACGCAGCATTCCGCTGCTGATACTGTTTAGTGCCTCACCGTGCTTTTGAAACTCCCAGAACATTTTTTCCGTATCTACGCGATGCTCCAGATCACCTTCTGCCATTCGCTGCGCCGCACTCTTTAACTTTTGCATCTGTAAAACTGCTGCCAGAATAAGCGGGATCAGAATGATTTTTTCGACAAACCAAAAGATCGTGATTCTGCCAATGCCATCCCACGAAACAACCCAAAATTCCACGAGAGAGAGTACGCCAAGCACAAGCAGAACCTTCCAGAGCAGGGAAATATTCTGGAAAATTTCACGCACCAAACGATAAAATCTGCTCGTTACCCACCATGTCAACGTATTCTGCCACCATTTCCCACGCTTGATTCGTACTGAAAAGCTCAAAATGATAAACAGCAGCACCCACGCCGCAAAAACACAGAGCGCTCCAAGCATAATAAGTCCGGGCAGTGTACTCCAATAGGAAACAACATTGATTCCAAAAATAAATATCGGAACAAAGAGGAAAAGGACTGCTCCGAGAAACAGGTCAAACGGGATCCTGTCTGCCCATGTCAAAATGATTTCATCCGTGTCCCGCCGATGTCCGGCGGCTTTTATAAGCAGAACCATGCAGAAAATGCCAAGCCCCACACTGCTAAGCATAAGGACATATACGCCATAACGAAGCCCATAGCCATATTCCACAACAAAATTTGCCTGTGCAAACAGATCTTCCCTCATTCTATGCTCTATTGTTTTTGGAAATTCTGCCACCACCCAATAGGTATCTGTCATTTCCCCTTCCGTATAAATTATGCTATCGGCTGCATCTATCCTATAATTGCGGCTTTGTGTAATCACCCCATCCGCTTCTGCCCCAATATCCAAGTATGCAATTAACATCTCACTGCCATCACACACATATTCTCTGCCATCCAATATGACCGAATGATCTTCCAGTGTGACGCCAGATTCCAAAAGCATCTGAAAGTTCAGATACTCTGTCCCCCCTAAAAGCTCCTCAATATCTGCATCTATAACAGACTGCCCCGTCCAAGCGGTCTCTGTCATCTCTGCGGTCGTCTCACCTGCCGCCGCAGTCTCTCCGATCCCGCCGCTCTCCTCCACCATTTCTTTTCCGATATAATGATACATCTGCTGATCAAAATCGTATGAAAAATGATAAAGCTCCGTCTCGCCGTCTGCTCTGCCGTAAACAGAAACCTCCCTCGCCGGATAGTAGGTTTCTCTCGTTTCATAGTAAAAAATTCCGTCCGTAAGATTATAAACCGGAGAATTAATAACTTCCTCTGTAAAAAGTTCCTCTGCTGATATCTCACTCCCTTGGGCATCGTTTCTCCATGTCTCATCCTGCATAGCTATTGCCCCGGTACTCCCAACCTCATATCTTGTTAGATAAAGCTCCTCCTGCATGATCTCGTCGGTAAAATTGTGTTCAAGATAAAGCTTCTTATCTGTTAGATCAATCCCCTCCAGACTTTCCGCCTTTAAGATCCCATACCGGAAACTGGTCTTACTAAAATCATTTTCGTTTCCATTCACAAGATTGCTCAAGGCTTCCAAACTGTATCCCCTTGCCGCATCCTCGTATAACGCCTCGCGGCATTCGCCCTCCGACGAATACTCATAAAGCCCAAGATCCCATATAACGATTGCTCCTATTGCACTCCCGATAAATAAAACAGCGCTGATCGTTACGCCAATCCATCCACAAGCCTTAGCTCCCAGCGAGCCTCTCCACTTCTTCATGCTGCTTCCTCCGCCCAAACTCTATTCTTCCATCTTATAACCTCTCCCCCACACCACCTTCAAATGACGCGGCTCTGCCGGATTATACTCGATTTTTTCCCGCAGATGCCGGATATGCACCGCAACTGTATTCTCTGTGCCGTAAGGATTATCCTGCCAGACCCTCTCATAGATCAGATTCGGCGAATACACCTTGCCCGGATTCTCCATCAAAAGCTTTAAAATATCATATTCCGTTCTTGTCACCGCGACGATCTCTCCGTCAAGCGTGACTGTTTTCGTCCGGTCGCACAGCTCAATCCCGCCAATGCGGAGCAGATCTTCCTCCTTAGCTGCTCCTCCGCCAAGCTGCATATAGCGTCTTAGCTGCGATTTGACCCGCGCCTGAAGCTCTACAGGATTAAACGGCTTTGTCACATAATCATCTGCGCCGACGGTAAGCCCCAGCACCTTATCGGTATCCTCGCTCTTTGCCGTCAAGAGAATGACCGGAACGTTGCTCGTCTCCCTGATTTTTACCATTGCCGAAATACCGTTCATTTCCGGCATCATAATATCCATAAGCACAAGATGAATCTCCTCCTTCTTCAAAAGCTCCACGGCTTCCCGCCCGTTATACGCCTCAAATACCCGATAGCCGTCTGCCGTCAGGTAAATATTTAATGCTGATACAATGTCCTTCTCATCATCACATACCAGTATGTTGTACATCTTCTGCTCCTCGTTTCGTGCCGTCCCCGGCACCTAGCCGGAAAAGACAGCGTGTTATGATCATGCTCTTATTGTAGCGGAATGTTTATGAAGTTAAAAGGACTCAAAAGATTAAGATTTGATGAAGAAATTTTTTTGCGATATTCTCGTTATTTACGTTGATTTTTCAAGGCTTTTTATACAGAAAATACAAGTATTTTCTATATTCTTTAAATTTTTAGTATCATAGTAGTATCACGGCTTTTCTAAGGGCGTCGCATTTTGCTACCCCCTAAATCATGACTTTGTTAGTCATAATTCTAGTGCCACCCACTCCGTGGAGCTGGTCCACGTTTGCTTGAATGTCTGCGAACCTCCAGCATATGCCTGGCTTCCCACGCCGTCCGGGAGAAACGCGCGCAGCGCATCGGATTTCTCACAATAACGCAGATTGCGCAGTGCTTTTCGCTCTGTCCGTTGCGCTTTATTATACGTCATTCCGAGGTGCTCCGCTACATCATTTACGGATTTCTCCAAAAAATACCGCATATGTATGATTTTTTCCTGTTCGTCCGGCAGATCAGCCACAAGCGACCATATAGCCGTTTTAAGCTGCACACTCTCCACGTCATCGAGTATCATGCCCTCAACGTCCACCTCTGCCGGTATCATATCCCTAAGTGTTGTATCTTCATCCTCTGTATAGGGCGTGTCTAAGCTGCGTATCTGCCCCATTCCTGCGCTTTTCTCAAGCTGTACCACCTGTGCAACGGTCAAACCCATATGGTCAGCTATTTCCCTGCGTGACGGCTTTCTGTTCAGATATACGCTATAAGCGTTCACCGTCTTGCGGTACTCAAGCACCCGCTGCCACTCATGCGCTGGCATATATACAGGGGCGTTTTTTCTGGCATACCGTAAAAGCCGTTGCTTGATCCAATATTCTGCGTATGCGAGGAATTTACACCCTAAATCCGGGCGATAACCGTCCACAGCGTCATATAACGCTAGGTAGCCCTCCTGCTCCAAGTCCTCAAGCTCCGCAGCCCCCACATAGCGCGATGCAATACGCCGGATAAACCGTCTCGTCTGCTCCCAAAGCTGCAACATATTGTCAGCCGTATCTATACCGGCTTTTATCCTGACTGCTAATTCCTCGTTTGTCATGTGGTATGCCCTTTCTGGTGTTTTGCTCATTTTTGAGCACAAGTGTTTACAAGGTTTTACAAGGTTCTAAAATGGCAAAACGTTCGTTTTGGTAATGATCCACAATTGCAACGCAACGTTCGTTATTGCAACGTTGCAAACGCCCCCGATCATCTGAAAAAGAAAATCGGGGGCGTTCCTCTTACGCCGTTACTGCCTGATAATAGATCGCTTTCGCTTTATTCTTAAGCACAAACGCATCATACACGATACGCCCCTCTACAAGCGTACCATTAATCCCAGGCGGGTTTGTATGCGTATTGTAGTCTTCAAGCTTTGTAGGTGCTACTGTTGCGCACGGATGTACAAGCATGAATCCGAAGTTCTCCGGCAAGCGTGCTGCTGCAATCTTTAACGTCACAGCTCCGTCAATGTTGGCGATCACTCCCCGCAGACGCATATCGTTTCCGATTTCCGTCTCCATGGTAATATCCTTGCATTTTTTCATGAGCAGATAAACCGCTGGCGTTACCGTTAAAACACGCCCCGTCTCTGGGACAAGTGCATCATCCAACGCTGCCGACGCCTTCACGATCTCATCATAGATATTGTCAGATGTCAACGCCACCGCAGCGGGCTTATGCCCTGCGCCGTCTACCATGACGGAAAATGTGTATGTGTCGATTTCCGGTATCACAACCTCCCGAATCTGACGGGCGAGTGCCGACGCTCCCGTTAATGCTTTCACCGTCTCGTTTTCGTCCAACGCATCCACAACAAATGTGAAGGAGCGGTCTTTTTTTAACGGTAGTGTCTGTGTTGTGGCGTCCAGATCTTTTACTGCCCCGTATCGGCTCCAATTACCACCTGATGCCCCGTTTCTCCCATAATCGTTCATCTCTGACGTGCTGATCATGTATATTTTGACCGTATGCGCACCGCCAAAAGAAAAGTCCTGATTGGTGAGTAGTGATTTTTTACTTTCCTGCGTGAATATCTCGTCCACATAGGGCAGATATTTTGTAACTAATTCAATTGACATATATTATCCTTTCTTAAGCCCCATAGCTTGGCGCAAATCGCTGTCATTTTCCATGTGGCTGCTGTTGTGTCTCAGCCCCCAAGCTCCTGCGGGCTTGTTTAACTGTTTAATTTCGTTAATCGCTGCATCCAGCGTTTTCTCATCGCCGAATTTTAAAACATCGGCAAGACTTGACGGAAGTCTATTCTCAAAAAGTTTCTCCCTTGCAAGCAAGTTAAGCTCCCTCTGCTCAAGTTCCTTTTCTCGGTTTGCCATGCCTGCAGAATCCATACCGTTATTGCCGTCTGTTTCTGATTCCCTTTTTACGCGGGCAAGGCGTTTTCTGACGATCTCGTCAACCTCTGCCTGTGTAAATGTCCTTTCCCCTGTTCCCTCATTGGCTGCCGGGTCTGCGTTCTGGTTCATGTGGTTATCTTCCATTTTGCTACCTCCTGTTTAACGCCCTGTAGGCTGATTCAAGTAAATAAAAAGCGCGGGAAATAACAATACACATCGCTCTAAACTTGCTGAATGTGTATCATTATTTCCCGCGCCGATATTGATAGGCTTCCAGCGACAAGCGATATGCTCTCACATAAAGCCCACCGCTGGGGTACTCTAAACACTTATTTACTTTCCCTAAGTATGCCACAATGACCGTAAGAAGTCAATCCTTTATTCTGCCGTGTTTTTTGTGTCTATGTATGCCCTTTGATAACGTCCGCTTTGACGTTTCGACAGCTTGCAGGATTTAACGACCGGGCTTAACAGCTTAAGAACCTTGCGGAACTCCTCCGGATTGTCATATATAAGGCGTATCTTAACCATTCCTAATACCTCCTAGCATCAAGCACCTTTTCCGGCGCATATCTCAATCAGCTTGCAGATAGTGCTTGTCAAGTCTCTATGTAGCCTGTGGAGCGCCTTGCTTAATGCGTCCGGATCCATGTCGGAGCATCCGTCTGATACCGCCGTTT
>URJS01000091.1 GCA_900548205.1 uncultured Roseburia sp.
GAAATCTGTTCGCTGACATCTGCCGCCGCAAAAATCCACTCAGCATTTGACACGCGGTAATCCTCAATAAACACCACCTTAAGCTTTCCGCCGATGCTGCCGTCATTATTAATGACCTCCGCAACGCTGTTGATCAGCTTGATCGTCAATTTTGCATTCCGATAGCCGGCTGCAGCCTTTGCTCCAAAGATAAATGTCCTCGGATAGAAATCCTTCTCCGGATGCTCTTTGATCTGGTTATACAGATACATTACATGAAGAATGTTCTTGAGCTCTCTCTTGTACTCGTGAAGTCTCTTCACCTGCACGTCAAAAATGGAGCGCGGATCGACCTCGATGCCGTTGTGTTCCTTGATATATTTTGCAAGGCGCACCTTATTACGGTATTTGATCTCCAT
This sequence comes from uncultured Roseburia sp., assembly GCA_900548205.1. Taxonomy (GTDB): domain Bacteria; phylum Bacillota; class Clostridia; order Lachnospirales; family Lachnospiraceae; genus Roseburia. Next base: position 399 of record URJS01000091.1, read on the forward strand.
AAATTCCTGTCTTGCCTGCGCATCCTTCGCATAAGGCGCAAGCGCCTCAAGACGGGAGAGCTCCGTGATCCATCCGTCTCCGATATGCCCGGTCACCCAGTCTGCCAAAAGCGGGTTGCCATGCATTAAGAAACGTCTCTGTGTGATGCCGTTTGTCTTATTATGAAACTTCTGTGGGAACATCTCATAAAAATCACGAAGCTGTTCCTTCTTTAAAATTTCTGTGTGCAGTCTTGCCACTCCGTTGACGGAATAACCGGCTGCAATCGCCAGATGCGCCATCTTGACCTGACCGTCACGCAGGATTTCCATGCGTTCTACTTTTCCCTCATCTCCCGGAAACTGCTCTCTGATCTTAAAAACAAAACGGCGGTTGATTTCTTCCACAATCTGATAAATACGCGGAAGCAGCCGGGAAAAAATTTCAATCGGCCATTTTTCCAATGCCTCTGCCATGATCGTGTGATTCGTATAAGCACAGGTCTTTGTCGTAATCTCCCATGCCTCATCCCAGCCTAAGCCTTCTTCATCCATGAGAATACGCATCAGTTCTGCCACCGCCACGGTCGGATGCGTATCGTTTAACTGGAACGCTACCTTCTCCGGCAGTCTGTGAATGTCGCTGTGGCTTTTCTTATAGCGGGCAAGCGCACGCTGCACACTTGCCGAAACAAAGAAATACTGCTGCTTTAAGCGCAGTTCCTTACCCGCCGTATGATTATCATTCGGGTAGAGCACCTCAACCAGATTTCTTGCAAGATTCTGCTGCTCGACCGCCTTCATGTAATCGCCCTTATCAAAGGAATCGAGTTCAAAGTCCTCCTTCGCCTCTGCATCCCAAATCATCAGAGAGTTTACCACATTGTTGCCATAACCGACAATCGGCATATCATAAGGAACGGCAAGCACCGACTGGTAGCCCTCGTGCACGAAGCGCAGACCGCCATCCGAACCTCCCTCCGTACGCACATGTCCTCCGAACTTTACTTCATAGGTGTATTCCGGTCTGCGCAGTTCAAACGGATAGCCGTTTTTTAACCAGTTATCCGGCATCTCAACCTGAAAGCCGTCCTGAATCGTCTGCTTAAACATTCCGTAACGGTAACGGATGCCGCAGCCATAGGCTGCGTATCCAAGTGTCGCCAGCGATTCCAGAAAACATGCCGCCAGACGCCCAAGACCCCCGTTGCCAAGCGCAGGATCGGGTTCCTGATCCTCGATCACATCAAGGTTCAGCCCGATTTCCTCCAGCGCCTCCTTCACCTCCTGATATGCCTTTAAGTTGATCAGGTTATTGCCAAGCGCGCGTCCCATCAGAAATTCCATCGACATGTAATAGACGATTTTGGGATCCTGCTTCTCGTACGCCTGCTGTGTCGCCAGCCACCTGTCATTGATCTCATCCTTGACTGCATAGGACACCGCCTGAAAAATCTCCTGCTGACTTGCCTCCTCCAGCGTCTTGCGATAGAGATTTTTGAGATTCTCCTTTATTTCCCGGATAAACGCTTCCTTCTCAAACACCGTTTCTCTCATTTACCGGACGCCTCCTTTTTTACTCCCAGAAGGACATGCTCGCCGTTGATATTCCATTCCTTCCGATAGATTTCCTCACACTCCGGCACTTCCCCTGTCAAGGCCTGCGCCAGCACCTCTTTTTGAATTGTCTCACCGTATTTATGAAAAATATCATTCAACTTTTCATTCGCCTCATAGAATACGGCAATCTGATCCATGACTTCAAACCCGGCTTCCTTGCGCATCGTCTGAAGCTTGCTCGTCAACTCACGGACAAAGCCTTCCTCGATCAGCTCCGGCGTAAGGTTTGTGTCAAGCACAACTGTCACCGTATTGTCACCCTCTGTGACATAGCCCTCTGTCTGCGCCATCGTAATCAGCAGATCCTCCTCCGTAAGCTTTACTTCATCGCTCACAGACGGCAGGGCGAGCACGCCGTTTGCTTTTAACTCTGCCATTGCTGCATTTCCGTCAAGCTCTGCAAGCGCTTTTTGAATCTGCCCTAAGAACCTTCCGTATTTTGGTCCTACTGTGCGAAGCTGCGGCTTAAAGGTATAGCTGGTGTAACTGCTTACATCATCGGTGAAGCTTACCTTCTTCACGTTAAGCTCATCCTCAATGATCTCCGTAAAGAAATTTGAAAGCTCCATCGGCGCTTTCACAAACATATTTCCAATCGGCTGGCGGTTCTTGATATTTGCAGCGTTACGGCACGCACGTCCCATGACAACAATTTTAAGAACCTGATCCATATTTTTCTCTAGGTCCGCGTCAATATAAGCCTCGTTTGCCACCGGGAAATCGCACAGGTGAATGCTCTCCGGCGCTTTTGCATCGATCGAGCATACAAGATTCCGGTAAATATCCTCTGTCATAAACGGAATCATCGGCGCGGCGCACTTACAGATCGTAACAAGGGCGGTGTAGAGCGTCATATAAGCATTCACCTTATCCTGCTCCATTCCCTTCGCCCAGAAACGCTCGCGGCTTCTTCTGACATACCAGTTGCTCATATCATCCACGAAATCATCCAGCGCCCTTGCTGCCTCCGGAATCCTGTAATTGCCCAGATCATAATCCACTTCTTTGATGACTGTATTCAGCTTTGAGAGCAGCCACTTATCCATGACGGAAAGCTTCTCATAATCAAGCGTATATTTTGCCGCATCAAATCCGTCGATATTCGCATAGAGCACGAAGAACGCATAGGTATTCCACAGCGTGCCCATAAACTTGCGCTGTCCCTCCTGCACGACTTTTCCGTGGAAACGGTTCGGCAGCCACGGTGCGCTGTTAATGTAGAAATACCAGCGGATCGCATCTGCCCCGTACTTCTCCAACGCCTCAAACGGATCAACGGCATTTCCCTTGGACTTGCTCATTTTCTGCCCGTTCTCATCCTGCACATGACCAAGTACGATCACATTCTCATAAGGCGCTTTGTTAAACAGCAGCGTGGACTCCGCCATCAGGGAGTAGAACCATCCTCTTGTCTGGTCGACCGCCTCGGAGATAAACTTCGCCGGGAACTGCTGCGCAAAAAGCTCCTGATTCTCAAACGGATAATGATGCTGCGCAAACGGCATCGCACCGGAATCAAACCAGCAATCGATCACCTCTGGGACGCGCCGCATGGTCTTACCACAGTCCGGACAGGTAAAGGTCACTTCGTCAATATACGGGCGGTGCAGCTCCACCTTTGCATCATCTGGATTACCCGTTCTCTGTGCAAGCTCCGCGCGGCTTCCAATCGACTCCTGATGCCCGCAGTCCTCACACTCCCAGATATTTAACGGCGTTCCCCAGTAACGGTTACGGGAGATGCCCCAGTCCTGAATATTCTCCAGCCAGTCGCCAAAACGTCCCTTTCCGATCGACGCAGGAATCCAGTTTACCGTATTATTGTTACGGATCAGATCGTCCTTCACCGCCGTCATCTTGACAAACCACGACTCTCTCGCATAGTAGATCAGCGGCGTATCGCAGCGCCAGCAATGCGGATAATCATGCTCAAACTTCGGCGCGTCAAAAAGCTTACCCTCCGCCTCTAAGTCCTTTAGGATCACAGGGTCTGCCTTCTTTACAAAGATTCCCGCATAAGGCGTCTCCTTCGTCAACTCACCCTTGCCGTCTACAAACTGCACAAACGGAAGGTCATAATTTCTTCCGACCTGCGCATCGTCCTCACCAAATGCCGGCGCGATATGAACGATACCCGTACCGTCCGACATCGTAACATAACTGTCGCAGGTTACGAAATGCCCTTTCTTTTTCTGCTTTGCGGCTGCCTCTCCCGAACATGCAAACAGCGGCTCATACTCCTTATATTCCAAATCCCTTCCGGTACAGGTCTCTAAGATTTCATATGCCTTTTTTTCGCCCGCTTCGTTATCATCCTCTTTGCCGGCAAGCTTGCCGAGCACCTGATCAAGCAGCGCCTTTGCCATATAATAGGTGCATCCGTCTGCCGCCTTTACTTTACAGTAGGTCTCGTCGGGATTGACACAGAGCGCTACGTTTGACGGGAGCGTCCACGGGGTTGTCGTCCATGCCAGAAAATAAGCGTCCTCGCCCACAACTTTAAAACGGACAACCGCAGAGCGCTCCTTCACGCTCTTGTAGCCCTGCGCAACCTCCTGCGAGGAAAGCGGCGTTCCGCATCGCGGACAGTATGGTACGATCTTAAATCCCTTGTACAAAAGCTTCTTATCCCAAATCTGCTTTAACGCCCACCACTCAGACTCGATAAAATCATCATCATAGGTCACATAGGGGTCATCCATATCTGCCCAGAAACCAACGGTCCCTGAGAAGTCCTCCCACATCCCCTTATATTTCCAAACAGATTCCTTGCATTTTCTGATGAACGGCTCCATGCCGTATTCTTCAATCTGCTCCTTACCGTTTAAGCCGAGCAGCTTCTCCACCTCAAGCTCTACCGGGAGTCCATGCGTATCCCAGCCCGCTTTGCGCGGCACATATTTGCCCTTCATCGTCTGGTATCTCGGAATCATATCCTTGATCACACGCGTCAAAACGTGACCGATGTGCGGCTTGCCGTTTGCCGTCGGCGGTCCGTCATAAAACGTATAGGTCTCCCCCTCCTTGCGGTTTTCCATGCTTTTGCGGAAGATGTCATTCTCCTCCCAAAATTTCTCCACCTGCTTTTCTCTGTCCACAAAATTCAAATTTGCGTCTACCTTGTTGTACATGCCAGCCTCCATAACTCTGATTAAATTTGGAAAATATATTTTTCTCTCATAGAAAAAAGTATCTCGCTTGCGAGATTCTGCGCCTGCGGCGGGCCGCAACTGCGACACAGTTCCATTCCACCACAGGGTGATCCCCCGGAGGGTTTTTCTTTATAGGGAACAAAGTTTCCTATAAAGAAAAAACGGCTCTTATCCTGTAAATAGGACGAGAGCCGTTGATCGTAACCACCTAAATACCATGTACGAGGACCTTCCCTCTTAGCTGCTGCAGCCAAATCACAGACGGCATAATCTGCCCTCAAAGAAAATCCTGATACCCGTTTCCTGTAACGCGGAAAAAACGTCAGCGCCTACTCTGCCGCGGCATTTCGGACTGCAACTTAGAAGTGATATTCCCTGAGATGGTACTGATACCGGTTTCCACCCTCCCCGGCTCTCTGTCATGTTCCGCACATCAGGTACTGTCTTCATCATCGTCTTTACAAACTATTTTTAGTATATAGTTATCCACTACCCTTGTCAAGTGGTTTTGCGCGCTGCCCCACGGCATTTACCGCCACTCTCCGATCACTGCAACAAACCGCTCCTTGATCTCATCCAAAAGGATAACCTCCTCTTTTTCATCTCCCGCAAACGTGACAAAGCCTCCTGCCATCTCGGCATGTCCGCCGCCGCTTCCAAGCCCCGCAAGCGCCTTGCTTACAATCTTACCGGCGTTCAATGACGGTTTTTCACTGCGCACCGACAGCTGTACGCCGCCTTCTCTTCTCGCGTAGACAACCGAAAAGGAGACCTCCTTTAGCGCAAGCATAAAATCAGAAATATTCGCGATCACCGGACAGCCTGCGCCCGCATCCGCAAAGCTGATATTATCATATACCTCGATGCTCGCGATCGCCTTAGAATAAGCAACTAGATCTTCAAAGCAGAGATTGCTGTTCTCCAGCATGTGGATCGTATCATGATCACATAGATCATACATCCGGTAAGCCATTTCAAAATCAAGCTTTGATACGCCGCGAGACAGATTATGGGTATCAATACGTATCGCATAGGTGAGCGCCGTCGCTACGCTCCGGCTCATCGGCACATCATTTTCAAAAAAATACTGTGCCATGATCGTTGCACACGCCCCGACCTCCGGTCTTATATCACTAAAACGATACGGATATTTATCATTCTTCGGATGATGGTCGATGCAGATGATCTCATCGCCCGTCATATTGATAATGTTGGAATTTCCCTTCTGCGCGTCTACCAGAATCACCTCATCCTCGTCTGTCAGCCGCGACTCCAAATCCTCAATATGCAGAAATTCCAGCCGCAACAGCTCCTGCAGCTTTTCGGTGCTGTAACGGTCAATTTTTCCCTTGTAGCAGATTGTCGATGAAATACCGCGTGCCTGCAATAAATTTTGCATTGCATACGCGCTTGCGATCGCATCCGGATCCGGGAAATTGTGTGTCTGTATATAGACATGCTCTTTGTGAATCTCCCGCAAAAGTTCCTCTAATTTTGTCATACTCTAACTGTACCTCTTATCTTTGTGCGTACACCTCGTCCAGATTAAGCTCCAACAGCTCACAAAGCGAGTGAATTGCCGGAACGTCTGCCGCTATCCTTCCAAAGCCATATGCCGCATGGACAAAAGCGACACCCGCCTCACAGCTTGCCTCGTAATCTCCCTGAATATCCCCGACGTAAACCGCCTGCTCCAACTGATTGCGCTCAACTACAATTCGAATATTGTCTCCCTTCGGAAGCAGATTGTCACCATAGCATTGCTTATCGTCAATCGCATCCCACAGCTTGTAATGGTCAAGAAACGCTTCGATATAACCGGTCTGGCAGTTGCTGACGATCGATACATGGTATCCGCGCTCCCGCAGACTCCCAAAGGTCTTGCGCACACCGTCGTACAGGATTCCTCCGTGTTCCCGCAGATATTCATTTTCCAGCCTGCAGCATTGATCCAAAAGCTCCATACGCTCTTTTTTCGGCAATTCTCCAAACAAAATATCTGCCGCCACATCCATTGTCTTTCCCATGACGCTCTTAATGTCTGCCGTTTGAATCTCCTTTTTCAACAGACCGGATTCCTCTATCACAGACTTCCATGACTTTGCCACATTTTCGGCAGAATCCCATAGCGTTCCGTCCATGTCAAATATAATTCCTTTTTTCATTCGCATGCTCCATTCTAAATCACGTCGTATTACCCGCTGTCGATTGCATGGACAGCGCTTCTTCTTTATTATAAAATTTTTTTGATTTTCTGGCAACTTAAAACTATCGCACATTTCTTCACAGAAAAGAGCCGTACACCCGGCAAGGATGTACGGCTCTTTTTGAATGAAAAATCTGTCCTTCTCTGTCTTATGAGGTTTTGATCAAAATAAATTACTGCAGCAGCGCAAGAACACCCTGTGTTGCCTGATTTGCCTGTGCA
>URJS01000092.1 GCA_900548205.1 uncultured Roseburia sp.
GAATGAGGGGCAGGGGAGTTGAATAGGCGAAGACTATTTTTTATGACATAGGAAACTTTGTTCCCCATAAAGCAAAACCTTCCGGGGGATCGCACTGCGGCGGAGAGGAAGTATTGCTTCGCAATCATGCGCGGCAAGGTATCAAAAATGACAGAAGAATGGTATGATGTCTATGGGCGATCAAATCAGTGAAACAAAAAATGGGGGCAGAAACGATCGTAATGGATGTGCGGACAAGCGGATATGCAGGGAGATTTGAATTGACAGACAAAGTGATGTCATTCGATGAGAAAAAATGTTTTCGTTTTTTGTAACAAAAGCTTGTGTTGGAGGTCTTATAAATAACAAAAGAGCAGATATGGAGGGGAGGAAGGGGATGCAGGAATTTGAGGAGCTTTACCGGACGTACTATCCGCAGATTTATCGCTATTTATTAAAGCTGTGTCAGGATGAGGCGCTTGCGGAGGAAATCACGCAGGAAACATTCTTTAAGGTGTTAAAGAGTGCGGAAGGTTTTCGGGGCGACTGTAAATTTTTTGTGTGGATGTGCCAGATTGCAAAAAATACATTTTACAGCTATGTAAAGAAGCACGGACGGTCTGCCGATTTTCCGGAAGAACTCTCTGCGGAGGAAACAAATCCGGAGACGATTGCGGCAGATAAGGATATGACGCTTCGGATCCATGAAATTCTGCATGTGATCGAGGAGCCATACCGCGAGGTGTTCTGGATGCGCACCTTTGGGGAGCTGTCTTTCCGTGAGATTGCGGATATTCATAGAAAAAGTGAGAGCTGGGCGCGGGTGACCTATCACCGTGCAAAAATGAAGATAAAGGAGGAACTGGAATGAAATATGCATGTAATTTGATTCGGGATCTTCTGCCGCTCTATCATGACGACGCGGCGAGCAGAGAGAGCGCACAGGCAGTCGAGGAGCATCTGGAGACATGCAGCGCGTGCCGGGAATATTACGAAAAAATCTGCGGGTCGGACGTGCTGGAGCAGGCAGCTTACGATAAGGAGCTTACAAAAAAAGCGGCAGCTTCCTATCAGAGGGTGTATAGAAAGCTGGTCAGAAAAATCGGAAAAATCATCGAGATTACGGTACTGTCTGTGCTGCTTGTACTTCTGTTGATGTATGCCGCTGTGGTGGGATATTTGTATATTTCTGCGGAATCATCCAGAGAGGTACATCGTGATATGGAAAGCTATGGTTATCTGGATAATGGGAAAAATGTGCTTGAGGTCTTTGCAGACGGAGGGAATCCGGAGGACGGTATCTGGCGGGAGACCATTACGGATGATATGCAGGCAGAGGATTATCTGCTTGTTTACTATCATCCGTGGGATGCCAATTATCTTGGCTATTTGACAGTCACCTATGACAAGGAAGCCTATGCGGCAGAGGTAGCCAGACTTTTGGATTATCCGTCTACGGAGTATCTCGGAAATTATGGCGTTTCGGGATTTGCGGATTATGAGGTGCTTGCGATGCACGCGGACGACAGTGGATTTGTCTATGCGCTGACAGATGGGAAGGACACGATCATTTATGTGGGGATGATATTTCCCGGTTACAGTATGGATATAGAATATGAGGAATATCTGCCGGAGGAATATCTACCGGAGGGATTGGACATCGGTGAGGATAACCCGACAAAGCAGGAAAAAACAGAGAGGTGGGCGCAGTGAGGCGTCCGCCTCTCTGGCATTTTTTCTTTTGGGAAGTTTTTGGCGCTGCAAACACGATTGACCGGGTTGTGATTAAGTTACGGAAGCCGCCATTTCCTTTTGTTATAGTGTGGGCAGATCAAGGAGGAGGAATACGATGGCAAAAAGAAAAGCGAGTGTCTGTACGACGGATTGTGTCGCCTGCGGCTGCTGCATGAAGGTTTGTCCGCGCAGTGCGATCACAATTTCAGGAGGAATCTACGCAGCGGTAGACGAGGAGCTCTGTGTAGGCTGCGGGAAATGCGCAAAGGAGTGTCCGGCAAGCGTGATCTCCATGAGGGAGGTGACGGCGTGAAAACAAAAAAGAAATGGTACGATTATCTGTGGGTTGTTTCTCTCACCTACCTGATACTTGGATTTTTTAATATCTTGTTTGCGTGGCTCGGACTGCTGTGCTTTTTTATCCCTCTGATCATTTCACTGGCAAAAGGAAATAAGGCATACTGCAACAGATATTGCGGCAGAGGACAGTTGTTTGGTCTGATCGGAGAAACGTTTGGGCTTTCCAGAAAAAAGGATATTCCGGGATGGATGAAATCGAAGTATTTCCGTTACGGATTTTTAATATTCTTTTTTATCATGTTCTTTCTCATGCTCTGGAATACTTATCTGGTGTTTGCCGGGGCGAAGGATTTAAAGCAGATCGTGACGCTGCTGTGGACATTTAAGGTGCCGTGGCGCTGGGCGTACCACGGAACGGTTCTCTCGGAGGGCGTTGCGCAGTTTGCATTTGGCTTTTACAGTGTGATGCTGACGTCCACGATTCTTGGATTTTTTACGATGATGCTGTTTAAGCCGCGTTCCTGGTGCGTCTATTGTCCGATGGGAACGATGACGCAGTTGATCTGCAAAGCAAAAAATAATATGGGAGGTAAGGAATCATGAAGGTATTGATCATAGGAGGCGTAGCGGGAGGCGCGTCGGCAGCGGCAAGGCTGCGGAGACTGGATGAGACGGCGGAGATCATTATTTTGGAGCGGGGAGACTATGTCTCCTTTGCAAACTGCGGTCTGCCGTATTTTATCGGAGGGGAGATCACCGACAAACAGGCGCTGACGCTGCAGACGCCGGAGAGCTTTCGGGCGAGATTTGACATTGATGTGCGCGTGAGAAATGAGGTTATGGCGATCCATGCGGAGAAAAAGACAGTTACCATTCGGAATCTGGAAACAAATACGGAATACGAGGAGAGCTATGATAAGCTGATCCTCTCCCCGGGAGCAAGTCCGATACTGCCGCCGATTCCGGGAGCCAACCTGCCGCACGTATTCACCTTGCGGAATATACCGGACACATTTGCGATCAAAGCTTATATAGAAGAAAAGCATCCGAAAACGGCTGCCGTGATCGGCGGGGGCTACATCGGTGTGGAGATGGCTGAGAATTTAAAGCGCGCGGGACTGGAGGTTTCGATTGTGGAGCTTGCCGATCATCTGATCGCGCCGCTCGATTTTGATATGGCGGCAGATGTACACCGCTATGTCAAGGAGGCAGGTGTTGCACTCTACCTCAATAATGGCGTGGTATCGATCAGCGAACATGAGGTTCAGCTTCAAAATGGAAGTGTTCCGGCGGAGCTTGTGCTGATGTCTGTGGGCGTGCGCCCGGAGTCGGCGATCGCGAAGGCTTGCGGCATTGCCTTAAACGGACGTGGAAGTATTCTCGTAAACAGCCGGATGGAGACAAATGCTGCGGATATTTATGCCGTGGGCGACGCCATCGAGGTGCAGAATTTTGTGAGCAAGGAGGCGGCGTTTCTTCCGCTGGCAGGTCCGGCAAATAAGCAGGGTCGCATTGCAGCGGACAATATCTGCGGGATTGCGTCGGAGTATACGGGAACGCAGGGCTCGGCAGTCGCAAAGCTGTTTGATATGACGATCGCATCGACCGGATTAAATGAGAAGTCGGCGCAGGCGGCGGGAATCGCGTACGATAAGACCTATCTGTATTCCGGCTCACACGCCGGATACTACCCGGGCGCGACAAATATGTCGATCAAAGCCCTGTGGGATCAGGAGACAAAAAAACTGCTCGGCGCGCAGATTGTCGGCTTTGACGGTGTGGATAAGCGCATGGATGTGCTGGCGGCGGCAATCCGCTTCGGGGCAAAGATGACAGACCTGACGGAGCTTGAGCTTTGCTACGCGCCGCCGTTTGGCAGTGCGAAGGATCCTGTAAATATGCTCGGCTTTGTGGCGGAAAACATCGTGACGGGAAAGGTGAAGCAGTTTTTCTGGGATGATGTGGAGACTCTGCCGCGCGACGGAAGCGTGACGCTGCTGGACGTCCGCACAAAGACGGAAGTGTCACATGGGAAGATTGATGGCTTTTTCCATATCCCGCTTGATGGTCTGCGGGAGCATCTGGAGGAAATCCCAAAAGACAAACCGGTGTATGTACACTGTCACAGCGGACTGCGCAGCTATATTGCGTGCCGGATTTTGCAGGGCAGGGGCTATGACTGCTACAATCTTGCCGGGGGCTACCGACTGTACGAGACCGTGGCACATGAGGGAAAGGTTGCAGAATATTCCTGCCGGGAATGTAAGTAAACAATGAGCGGCACGCCTTGCGAGTCAATCTTATGCCAATAATAAAATGCGGGACGCTGTCTGAGCTTCTTCAGACGGCGTCCCGTTTGATGTATAAAATAGGATAGGGTTTTCCTTGTTCATCCAGCTCAGATTTCTTATAAACCTTAAATCCAAGATGCTCATAAAATCCTCTGGCTTGCGGGTTTTGTTCGTTTACCGTAAGCTCTGACACGGAATAGTTTTGGATGCCGTGCGTAAGCAGTCTTTTGCCGAGACCTTTTCCACGCGCATCCGGCGCGATAAACAGCATTTCAAGCTTCCCGTCAGCAATTCCCATGAATCCGGTCGGAAAAATTTTTTCGTCTGTTTCGATGATCAGATGTGGAATGGCAGTGAGCGCTTTGGGTACATAATGTTTAATCTCTTTCATTTCATCATTTGATAAGAACGGATGCGTTGCCCGCACTGATTTTTCCCAGAGTTCAAGCAGCTGGTCGATCAGTAGCGGAGTTCTGTTTTCCGGTGCTATTTCTTTCATGGTTTTTCCCTTCTTCTAAGTTTATTGATTTTTCCGCCCGCTTACCTCCCGTTTACCGTTACGCGCAATAGAGCCAATGACGAGTATCATGGTTACAGTTTTGGAAAGGAGGAAGACTGTTTTGGTACTCTATCTGAGAAGCATCAAAAGATCGGCAAATGACTATGGAGAAATTGACGGGGCTATCCGTAAGGGCAAATTATATATGATTCCCGCAGAAATAGCAAGACCTTTCGACAAGCGAAAATTATGGCATAAAACAAAAGGCGGTAAATTCGCGGATATTCTGGCAGCCATAGATATAAAAATTGAAGATATTGCACAGAACAAAACAAGGCTGCAGGATATGGAGGGCAAAGCGAGTCATTCTCCGGCGTAATCGACAGATCCGGAGATAAAGGTGTTTATCGCTTTTTCAGAGGGTGTTCCCATCTGCTTTTTCTGTCGAAGCCGTAAAATGTTTCCTGTTTATATTGCAAATAAACGTACCGCCAATAATAGCGATCAGCGGAAATACTAAATATAAAATGCGCAAAGAAAAATGTTTTATCGTGATTCCGGCGATAAAAAGTGTAAATGCACCAAAGCACCGCATGATCGTGGAGGTTAAGGATGTCAGAGATGAGATGTTTTCTTCCCTGACCTTCATGCCGTAAAGAATTTCAAGATAGTATTGCAGCATAAATACGATGATAACAGGAACACAGTAAAACAGGATGGAGAAAGACCTGTGTGCGGTAAGGTACAAGAATAAGACAGACATCACCCCGAGCAGTGCGAGGGCGGGCATGTATTTTTTCATTAACTGAAAAACAGGCAGGCGATATACAATGATGGTGATCACCTGAAATAATAAATACAATCCCAGGAAGATTTTTTTGTAATATCCCAATTCCAGAAAAAATGACTGCCACATTTGAAAATGTATCTGTATGTATATCTGAAGTACTCCGAAGCCGGCGATGATCCAGCGAAGCGCCCTGCTGTTTTTTAATTCATAAACCGTGTTTTGCATTAAATGGATGATGCCGGGACGTTCCTGCGTCTCGTCTGTTTGTTCACCCTGATATTGAAACAAGATGAATATTCCGCTTATGCACATAAGCAGCAGCATTATATGATAAATATAAATGTCAATGAACTGATACAAAATAAATCCTATCCCGGCACCAAGAATAGATGAAATGGCTGCTAAGCTATTGCATTTGCCTATAAATTCCGTGATGACTGTCTGAACCTTCTCCTCCTCGCAGATCTTTTTGGCGGTAATGATGATATGAGAGTCTAAGGTCCCCGTTTCAAATGCATTCGCTGTCCCATATAAAAACCATGCAAAAGCCATCATAAAAAAAGATTCACAGTTCAGTACGATGATATAGCAAAGTAACATCACAATATTAGAACTAATATATAATATTTTTTTACTGTATTTGTCCGCAAGGATGCCGGAAGGAAATTCAAACAGAATAATTGCAGACGAATAGACTGCCTGAATGGCAGCGATCTGTGAATAGGTAATCCCCTTCTTCAAAAATATCAGAGTGAGGATCGCGTGTGGCATGGCGATCGCTGCGCTCTTTGCCGCTGCCGATAAATAGAAAATTCGTATATTATGTGTGAATTTTTCCACAGATGTTACATGTTTCATTTTTTTGAACCTCTACGTTAACAACATTAAATTGTTTATTGCCAATTCCAATACGCTTTTGTTTAATGAATTTATAGATTCCAGTTCTCCTGAAAAATAGTGCAAAATATCTGTCATTGCCATAGCAGAAGCCATAGAACTGTTTATAAATGAAGAAGGAGCTCTATAGAATGAATTAAACTCGTCAAGTTCTTTATATCCATTATCTTCATAATCTGCTCCTAGATCCGTACAAAATGGGCATGCTGAGTAGTCTGGAATATAAAATGGTCCTATGACAGAGTAATCATTTAAATATCCTATATTTAAACATGGAATCTTATATTTCTTTGCTATGAGGATGCTGTCTTTAACAGTCGTATTATTGTCTCCAGAAATTGTAAGGATGATGTTTTCCTTATTAGGAATTTTGTCTATAATTTCTTCCAACACGCTTATGGTAGCGAATTTTTCATGCGCCTCATATGATATTGTTTCAAAACGATTGCTTAGTTTTTCTTTTATGACATCACACTTTGGTCTATTAATATCTGTTAGGTCAAAAAAGATTTATCTGTTTAAATTTGAAGGGCTAACCACATCGCCATCTATCATGATTATTTTTTGGGGTAGATAACTGGCATAGGCATACATTAAATAATGCCCAATTCCACCACATCCAATATTTATTAGTGTGGAATCTTTAATCTTGCGCAATATTTCTTCGCTTTTTGCATAACAACAGTCTACATATAAATGATTTTTATAATCAACTGTATTATCATCATGATTTATTATATATTGGTTATTAGTGATATATCTCTTGTCTAAACATATTTGTAAAATATTATCTTTAATATTATTTTTTCTCATAAATTCTTTTATTTCAGCAATTTCTTTTGGTTCTGATAAATATTTCAGCAGTTTATAAATTGAGTCATATGTTTCATTTACAAAACTATCTTGCATGCTCCCATATCCAATAATATGAGTTTCTCCTAAATTGTGTCTGCTGATTAAGCAGATATCTGCAACTTCCAACGCTTACATCTGCTCCGCT
>URJS01000093.1 GCA_900548205.1 uncultured Roseburia sp.
TAAAGAGGGGCTACAAGTTTGTGTTGAGCTCCAGAGACATGATTGAACTAGGTACCAGCCTCTGTTTGCTCCGGACGCACTGAATGCTGATCAGTGGGTCGCGGCTGTCAAAAGCGCCGGAATGAAGGCGCTGCTGTTGACCTGTAAGCACCATGACGGTTTTTGTCTGTGGCAGAGTGCGTATACGGAGCACAGTGTGAAAAACAGTCCGTGGAAAGACGGCAAGGGCGATGTGGTTTTGGAGATCGCCGAGGCATGCAGGCGCGCAGGCATCTTGTTTGGCGTTTATCTTTCGCCGTGGGATCGCCACGACAAACGTTATGGAAGCGGCAGGGAATATGATGATTATTTTGTAGATCAGCTGACGGAGCTTGCGTCAAATTATGGTGAAATTTTTTGTTTTTGGTTTGACGGAGCCTGCGGTGAGGGGCCAAACGGAAAGAAGCAGGTGTACGATTGGGAGAGATACTACGACGTGATCCGCAGGCTGCAGCCGAATGCCGTGATCAACATCTGCGGACCGGATGTACGCTGGTGCGGAAATGAGGCGGGACATTGCAGAAAGAGTGAATGGAGCGTTGTTCCTGCACAGCTGCGCGATGCCGAGCGTATAGCAGCGAAATCACAGCAATCGGATGACGGGGAATTTTCCAGGAAATATGACAGTCAGGACGAAGATTTAGGCAGTCGTGAGGCGATCGGAAATGTGCAGGAATTAGTCTGGTATCCCGCGGAGGTAGACACCTCGATCAGAACAGGATGGTTTTATCATCCGGCGGAAGATGACAGCGTGCGTACAGCAGACGAATTGTTTGACATTTATTTGCATGCGGTTGGGGCAAATGCCGGGCTTTTGCTTAATGTGCCGCCGGATACGCATGGTCTGATCGCTGCGCCGGATTGTACCAGCCTGAAAGAATTGGGGGAGCGGATACGAGCGATGTTTGCGCATGAGGTAACAGACCAGGCAGAGCTTGCTGTCACATCAGCCCATCCGCAGCATCCGATCATACTGGCGGCAGACGCACATAACGATACTTATTGGCAGGCAGGAAGCGGGCAGGAGAAAAATACCATTACGCTGCAGTTTCAAGCTGCAAGGGAAATTTCCTGCGTCGTTTTGGGAGAGTATCTGCCTGTGGGACAGCGGATTGAAGGCGGAGAAATTCTGGCAGATGGAAATAAGATAGCGGAATTTACGGTCGTTGGTCATAAACGAATCTGCAGGTTTCCGTCTGTTCGGGTAAGAAAGCTGGAGATAAAGATCACATCCGCAAGAACAGAGCCTACGTTACGTCTGCTGGCAGTTTACCGGTAGAGCTTTGAGTGCCTTGGATTTCCGTGTTGTGAAATAAAACGCCTGTACGCAAGGGAACGCCTTGACTTTCCACATGTTCCATGCTACCCTTAGAAAAGCTGATAGACATAAACACGGAGAAAAAGAGAGTACGCATATCGAAGCTTTACAGAGAGATTTCCGGCTGCCTGTGGGAGTACAGAAGGCTTGTGCACGGGGCAGTTTGCTGAGAGGAAATGAGTGTGGATAGGCGGAAGATGGCTTTGGAGTGGCGGAGATGAACCTTCGTTTGCCGCCGGTATAGAAATGCCGGAGGATGAGAAGGATAAGCTTCGACGGGACCGCCTGTTACAGCGGAGAATATGGAAGTGATGCAGGGATGGCTGACCGGGTGCGGGGCAGTTGTGTTTTTCTTGTATACAGAGATATTCATGGAGGCACGGACTGTGAGGTTCGGGCAAAAGGAAGTGGTAGCACGGGAGAACTCCCGTCTTCCGGAAAATGGGCGATAACGTCTGCTTTCCGGAGGGCGGGATTTTTTATTGAAGGAGGAAGTATTATGAGCGAGAAAGGAAAGTATTATATGACCACGGCGATTGCCTACACATCGGGCAAGCCGCACATCGGCAACACCTATGAGATCGTGCTTGCGGATGCGATCGCGCGCTACAAGAGGGCAGAGGGCTATGACGTTTATTTCCAGACGGGAACAGACGAGCACGGACAGAAGATTCAGGAGAAAGCCGAGAAGGTCGGGATCACACCGAAGGAATATGTGGACAATGTGGCGGGGGAGGTCCAGCGCATCTGGGATTTGATGAATACCTCCTATGACAGCTTTGTCCGCACGACAGACACGGATCATGAGCAGCAGGTGCAGAAGATTTTTAAGAAGCTGTATGACAAGGGCGACATCTATAAGGGGGCGTACGAAGGACTTTACTGCACGCCGTGTGAATCCTTCTGGACGGAATCGCAGCTTGTGGACGGCAAGTGCCCGGACTGCGGCAGAGAGGTTCAGCCGGCGAAGGAGGAGGCATACTTCTTTCAAATGAGTAAATATGCCGACCGCCTGATCGAGCATATCAACACGCATCCCGAGTTTATTCAGCCTGTCTCAAGAAAAAATGAGATGATGAACAACTTTTTGCTGCCGGGGCTGCAGGACCTTTGTGTTTCAAGAACTTCATTTTCATGGGGGATTCCGGTAGACTTTGATCCGAAGCATGTTGTGTATGTATGGCTGGATGCACTGACCAACTATATCACAAAAATTGGGTTTGACCCGGAGGGTGATTCCTCGGGATTATTTAAAAAGAACTGGCCCGCGGATCTGCATCTGATCGGAAAGGACATTGTCCGTTTTCACACGATTTACTGGCCGATTTTCCTGATGGCGTTAGACCTGCCGCTGCCGAAGCAGGTATTTGGTCATCCGTGGCTGCTTCAGGGCGGAGATAAGATGAGCAAGTCCAAAGGAAACGTGATCTATGCGGACGATATGGTAAATTTATTTGGTGTGGATGCGACCCGTTATTTTGTGCTGCATGAGATGCCGTTTGAAAATGACGGTATCATCACATGGGAGCTTGTCATCGAGCGTTTTAATTCCGATCTTGCCAATATTTTAGGAAATCTGGTGAACCGCACCGTTTCTATGAGCAACAAATATTTTGGCGGAGTGGTTTCCTGCACGGGAGTGACGGATGCCGTGGATGATGACCTAAAGGCAGTTGTGACGGGTGCGCGCGATAAGGTCGCGAAGAAGATGGCGGATTTGCATGTTGCGGATGCTATTTCCGAGGTGTTTGCCGTATTCCGCCGCTGCAACAAATATATTGATGAGACAGAGCCGTGGGTGCTTGCCAAGGACGAGGCGCATGAAAAGCGTCTTGGTGAGGTCCTCTATAATCTGGCGGAGTCCATTACGATCGGAGCGTCTCTGCTTGAGAGCTTCCTGCCGGAGACAGCGGAAAAGATTGCCGGACAGCTGAATACGAAGCTGAGGAGCTTTGAGGAATTAGACAGATTCGGACTTTACGAGAGTGGAAATAAGGTTGTGGAAAAGCCGGAAATTTTATTTGCACGTCTGGATGCAAAGGAGGTTCTGCCAAAGGTCGAGGAGATCCAGGCAGCGCAGAAAAAGGAATTTGAGGAGGAGCAGCGTGCGCTCGGCGAGCTGCCGGAGGAGACGGCGGAAGCAGAGGAAGTGATCGACATTGAGCCGAAGGAGGAAATTGCCTACGATGATTTTATGAAAATGCAGTTTCAGGTCGGCGAGATCATTGCCTGCGAGGCGGTAGAGAAATCAAAGAAGCTGCTTTGCTCACAGGTGAAGATCGGAAGTCAGGTAAAGCAGATCGTCTCCGGTATTCGTAAATATTATACGCCGGAGGAGATGGTCGGCAAGAAGGTCATGGTGCTTGTGAATTTAAAGCCCGCGAAGCTGGCGGGTGTTCTCTCGGAGGGGATGCTGCTGTGTGCCGAGGATGCAGAGGGCAATCTGGCACTGATGACGCCGGAGAAGAAGATGCCGTCGGGTGCGGAAATCTGTTGAGAATATGGAATTTCGGCACTTGCGCAGAAAAACGGAAAAGCTGTAGGATGTAAGCAAAAGATCGGAGGGTGTTTTGATGAGATTAAAGGATAAAGTAACAATTATAACAGGAGGCAGCCGGGGAATTGGCTTTGCAACTGCGGAAAAATTTCTGGAGGAGGGAGCGATCGTGATCGTGGCAGCCAGCTCACGGGAGAACGCCGATAAGGCAGCCGCGTCATTAAAGGAAAAATATCCTGCTGCAAAGGTAGACGGCATCAGTCCTGATTTATCCAGTCTGGAGTCTGTACGGGAGGCTTTTGGAGAATGCGTGAAAAAATACGGGCATATCGACGTGCTTATTAACAATGCAGGGATCTCGGAAAGCACGCCGTTTGCTCAGTACACCGAGGAAGTTTTTGATAAGGTCATGGATTTGAATGTCAAGGGAGTTTTTCATGCGACGCATGCGGCAAGCGAGTATATGACACAGCGCGGCGAGGGAGTAATTTTATCAACCTCGTCGATGGTCAGTATCTCGGGGCAGCCGAGTGGGTTTGCATATCCGGCTTCTAAATTTGCAGTCAATGGGCTGACGGTTTCTTTGGCGCGCGAGCTTGGCCCGAAGGGGATCCGTGTCAATGCGGTGGCTCCGGGGATCACGGAGACGGATATGATGAAGGCTGTTCCAAAGGAAGTGATCGAGCCTATGATCCGGAAAATTCCATTGGGCAGACTGGGAAAACCGGAAGATATTGCAAACGCATTTGTATTCTTAGCGTCTGACGAGGCGTCCTATATTACGGGCGTTGTATTAAGTGTGGACGGCATGGCAAGAGTTTAAGAAAAGTGGGATCGAATGATGCGACATGTACAATCCCCCGCAGGCAAAGAATCATGCTTGCGGGGGATTGTGCTGCAAAGATCACATTGTGTCAGATTGGCAGAGATAGTAGATCCCTAAAAGCCCGGCGGAATTTCCAAGCTGTGCCGGAAGTATTTTTACATGGGCAAAGCTTGGCATGATGTGCGCCGGAAGCCTTCGGTTGATTTCTTCTGTGATATAGGGCTGTGCCATGATACCGCCGCCAAGCACGATGCATGCCGGATTAAAAATATGGATCAGGGTAGACAGACCTAAAAGAATTTCATCAATCCAAGTATCGACAAGCTTTTTTACGGCGGTCTCTGAAATACGCTCGAAGATCAGTCTGCCATTGGTGAGCGAGGCATCGAGGCGTCCGGCTGCCTGAACCAGAGCTGTCGTAGAGGCAAAGCGCTCATAGCAGCCGTCAAAGACGTCCGATCCGGCAAGATTGACAGAGCCGTGTGTTACGATTCCGCCGAATTCTCCTGCGGAAAAGGACGAGCCGTGAAAAATAGCTTTGTCTTGAACGATCGCTCCGCCGACGCCTGTTCCGTAGGTCAGGCAGAGGAAAGAGTCATAGTCCCTGCCTGCGCCGTAGGCAGCCTCGCCGATCGCGGCTGCATTTACATCATTTTCCACCATAACAGGCACATGAAAACGCGCGGACAGCTCCTTTCTTAATTCCATTCCCGTATAATTGGGGATATTGCTGTTCGCATAGATGATGCTTCCTGTTTGGGCATTCACCTGTCCGGCAGTGCTGATGCCGATGGCGTCAAAGTCCTGTTCCTTCTCGATAAGCGATATTAATCGCTGCAGGATATGTGGGCCTCCGCGCTTTGCTTCGGTAGGTATTTCGTTTAAATTCGTAAGAACTCCGTTTTCACAGCGTCCGTATTTTATGGAGGTACCTCCGACGTCAAATACCAATGCTTTCATAGAATCGTTCCTTTCCCTCGTGACAGACGACAGGGAATCGTCTGTTTAGATATGTACTTTTACGACGCATTTTTTCAGAAAAATATCTTCTTGTGCGGCAACGCCCGGTTTGTGCGGTTCCCCTGCCATGCAAATGATAAAGTTTCCGACGCCCATCGTACAGGACGCAAGCGGTTTGCAGCTTACCGTTCCAAAATCTGTTTCTTCCTGATAGGACTCTGTCTGCATGGATGCGGCATCGCCGATCTCAATGAGCTCCGTGCCGATCAAATCAATCTGGATATCCATATAATTTTTGTGGATTTCAAATTTCTTTTCTGAGGAAGGAGCCGCGGACGCCTCCATGACATTCAGAAAAACATTATCGCCGTCTATCACGGTCTTTCCCATAGGAAGACTGTTTAGGTCATGTGAGGCGAGATAAGTGAGCGCAGTGTCCAAATTTTTGCAAAACCCGAGATAGGACGTCAGGTTTGATAGTTTATCGTAGATCATAGTCCCTCCTATTGGATTCCATGGTAAAAGCGTGCTGCAATCTCCAGCGGTCTTGTAATGGCGCCGCCTACAACGATCGCGTGAACACCTGTGGCAAGCATCTCCTTCGCCTGCTGCGGGGAATGGATTTTTCCCTCTGCAATGACGGGGATGGAAACCTGCTCTGCGAGGCTTTTCGCAAGCGCAAAGTCCGGTCCTTCTGTCTGTCTGGAGAAGGGGGTATACCCGCTCATCGTAGTGCCGACAATGTCAACGCCGCATTTCCATGCGTTTAAGCCTTCTTCCAGAGTAGAAATATCAGCCATCAGCGCAATATCTGGGTATTTGTCCTTGATCCTGGCAATAAATTCATTGACGCTCAGACCGTCGCCTCTTTTTAAGCCGGTGCAGTCCAAAGCGACAATATCGGATTCGACGGCAACCAACTCGTCAATTTCCTGCATGGTCGGCGTGATATAGGAATCAAAGCCTTCATATTTGCGCTTGATCAGCCCGATGACAGGAAGTCCTGTTTTTTCCTTAATGGCAGCCACATCTCTGACGCTGCTGGTGCGGATGCATTTTGCGCCCGCCTGCTTTGCGGCTTGCGCCATAAAAGGCATCAGGGACATCGCCTCACAGTAGAGCGGCTCGTCAGGAAGCGCCTGACAGGAGACGACGATTGAGTGATAAATTGCATCCAGTATCTCGTTCAGATTCATTTTCATAACAAAAGATCCTTTCTGATTTTAATAAATTTCTCCCCTCTGAAAGCAGACTCACAGGGGAGAGCTCATGCAGATACGTTGCCTGTAATTATCTTTGATTATAGCATTGCAAAAAGCATCTGTCATCTAAAAAATGAAAAAAATACTCTATTATGAAAAGAAAAATAAAAAAATTTTAGTGAATATGCAGAAAATAAAGCATTACTTAATTATAGAAAGAGATAAAGAACTAGGTGGAATCTTAAATCAATGTATTCATAACGGATTTGGTCTTCATACCTTTAAAGAAGAGCTGACCGGACCGGAGTATGCGGCACGTTATGCCCTAATTATTTACTGCGCTTACAGCATTTGCCTTTCTGCCGA
>URJS01000094.1 GCA_900548205.1 uncultured Roseburia sp.
TTCTTCCATTCATCACAGGCGTCGTTTAAACGGCGCATCACACGCAGTGCAAACTCTGTGCCCGTCGGCTCCGTATGCGAAACCCCCTTCATATATCTGGTACATTCGCAAAGCCCGGCATAACCGAGTGAGATCGTTGAATAGCCGTCAAACAGCAGCCGGTCGATCGTCTCTCCCTTTTTCAGGCGCGCCAGCGCGCCGTTCTGCCAGAGGATCGGCGCAACGTCGGACGGCGTTCCCTTTAAACGCTCATGCCTTGCCATCAATGCCCTGTAACAAAGCTCCAGTCTCTCATCCAAAAGCTCCCAGAATTTATCTTCATCCCCACCGGATGAGCATGCGGCGTCTACCAGATTTAAGGTCACAACGCCCTGATTAAATCTTCCGTAATATTTCCTGCCCGGCACATAATTATTTGCATTTGCATAGTTTTCTTTTGTGCGGTCAACCGTTAAGAATGAACGGCAGCCCATGCAGGTATAGCATGCACCCTGCTTGAGCTTCTTCATCATCTTCTCGGAAATATAATCTGGCACCATACGCTTTGCGGTGCACTCGGCAGCAAGTTTTGTCAAATGCCAGTACTTCGTACCCTCGCGGATATTATCCTCCTCCAGCACATAGATCAGCTTTGGAAACGCCGGCGTAATATAAACGCCCTGCTCATTTTTGACGCCGAGGATCCGCTGATGCAGCATTTCCTCGATGACTGCTGCAAGGTCATCTCTAAGCTGTCCCTCCGGCACTTCGTTCAGATACATAAACACGGTGATAAACGGCGCCTGCCCGTTTGTCGTCATCAGCGTAATGACCTGATACTGGATCATCTGTACCCCGCGGTTGATCTCCTCCTTCACGCGCAGCTCCGCAATCCGGTTCACCTTCTCCTCCGTCGGCTCTACATCTGCCGCAAGAAGCTCCGTGCGTACCTGTCTGCGGAATTTCTCACGGCTGACCTGTACAAAGGGCGCCAGATGCGAAAGCGAGATACTCTGCCCCCCATACTGCGAGCTCGCGATCTGCGCGATCGCCTGCGTCGCAATATTGCAGGCGGTAGAAAAGCTTTTCGGAGGATCGATCATCGTCTCGCTGATGACTGTTCCGTTCTGCAGCATATCCTCCAGATTTACCAGACAGCAGTTATGCATATGCTGCGCAAAATAATCGGCGTCGTGAAAGTGGATAATCCCCTTCTCATGCGCCTCTACAATATCGGGCGGAAGCAAAAATCTTCTCGTGATGTCCTTGCTGACCTCCCCCGCCATGTAATCGCGCTGCACACTGTTTACGGTGGGATTCTTATTGGAATTCTCCTGCTTTACTTCTTCATTATTACATTCAAGCAGACTTAAGATCTGTTCATCCGTGGAATTTGACTTGCGGACAAGCTCTCTCTTATAGCGATATGTAATGTAGTTGCGGGCAACGTTAAACGCATGCTGGCTCATGATCTGGTTTTCCACCATATCCTGGATCTCCTCCACGCTCGGCGAACGCTTCATATTCTCGCACGCCCGCTCCACATTCGCAAGGATGCTCTGTATTTTTTCTTCACTCAGCTTCTCGTAATCGATGACGCTGTCATTCGCCTTGCGGATCGCCGCCTCAATCTTCCTCAGATCAAAAACATCTTCACTTCCGCTTCTTTTAATAATCTTCATAAGCCAGAATCCCTTCCTCCCTCATTGCAAATACAATGCCAACATCCAGACAGCACCTATTTGCCCTAACAATGATTATACAATATCTTGTGTTTTTGTCAATTTGTTTTCTATATTCTGTGGTATTTCATCATATTTCAAAACTCCTCTGTCCCATCATGCCGCCCAAGCAAACGCCATTCTTCAGTCACTCCCAGCTTTCCTGGCATCCTCCAACAGCTCAAGCAAGCGCTCTTTGACCAATCCTGGGTCTGCCTTCCCTCCGGTAGCCCTCATCGTCTGCCCAACCAAAAAGCCAAGCGCCCGCTCCTTTCCGCCAAGATAATCGCTCACCGACTGCGGATTCTCGGCTATCGCCTTCCTGACAGCAGCCAAAAGCGCGTTGGCGTCATCAATCGTTTTTAAACCGTTTTCTTCTATATAATGCGCAGGGTCAATATCCTGAGAGAATACAAGCGCAAACACTTCCTTTGCAACCGTATTTGTAATACTGCCCGCATCTGCGAGCGCTACCAGCTTTGCAAAATTTTCCGGTGAAAAAGAAAGCTCATCCGGCGCAAGTCCATGTTCTTTCATAAGACGAATGACCTCTCCCATCATCCAGTTGGAAACGCTCTTTGGTCTTCCGCAAAAACTCACCGTCTTCTCAAATAAATCCGCCAGCGACTTATCGCTTGTCAATAGCTTCGCATCATAAGCCGGAATGCCAAATTCCTCCTGATAAAGCGTTAGCTTCTCCTCGCGCAGCTGCGGTCTCCTTTCCCGCACCTCTTTGATCCATTCCTCACTGATCACAACAGGCATCAGATCCGGCTCCGGAAAATAGCGGTAATCGCTCGCTTCCTCCTTTGTGCGCATCGCGTGAGAGCAGCCCTTTTTTTCATCCCAGCGCCTTGTCTCCTGTACCACCTGCTTTCCCTCCTCGATGCATGCAATTTGACGCTCCCGCTCGCCTTTTATGGCATTTTTAATCGCGCGAAAGGAGTTTAAATTTTTCATCTCTGTGCGCGTGCCAAGCGTCTTAGCCCCCTGTTTTCGCACAGAGAGATTAACATCCACGCGCATAGACCCTTCGTTCAGCTTACAGTCTGACGCCCCCAGATACTGAATGATCAAACGCAGCTTTTCCAGATAAGCGATCACCTCATCTGCCGAGCGCATATCCGGCTCTGATACGATCTCAAGCAGCGGCACACCGGCACGGTTATAATCAACGACGGATACTCCCTCCCGCTCATCGTGTACAAGCTTGCCCGCATCCTCCTCCATGTGCATCTCATGAATGCCGATCCGCTTTTCTGCCGCCCCTTCCCCGCTCTCTATTGTGATCCAGCCATTGGTACAGATTGGCAGATAAAGCTGTGAAATCTGATAATCCTTCGGATTGTCGGGATAAAAATAGTTTTTCCGATCAAATTTGCAGTACCTTGTGATCTCACAGTTCAGCGCAAGTCCCACCGCAAGCGCATACGCTACAACCTGACGGTTTAACATCGGAAGCGCTCCGGGCATTCCCGTACAGACCGGGCAGGTGTGGCTGTTCGGCGCACCGCCAAACACTGTGGAACACCCGCAAAAAATCTTTGTCTTTGTTGCCAGTTCTACATGGACCTCCAGTCCGATGACTGTCTCATATGCTTCACCCATCATTTCCTCCGTTCCAACGCACGGCACAGAATATCTGTCTGCATCACAATTTTTTGTTCCGAACAATCATGTTGTTGCGGCAAACGGACAGCGCTCATAGCCCCTCGTCTGTTCCAATGCATATGCCGCACGGATCAGCTTCTTTTCCGCAAAGCAGTCTGCCATCAGCTGTACGCCGATGGGCAATCCCTGTTTATCTCTGCCGCAGGGAAGCGAGATTGCCGGAAATCCTGCCAGATTTGCCGCAACGGTATACATATCATCCCGATATACCTCCATCGGATTTTTATGCTCCCTGCCAAGAAGCGGCGCTGCGTGCGGCGCTGTCGGCGCCAAAAGAATATCATAGCGTGCAAACGCCCGATCAAACGTCTCTTTGATCAATCTTCTTGCACGCAATGCCTGCAAATAATATGCCTCGTAGCAGTCTCTGCTCAAAACAAAGGTACCGAGCAAAATCCTTCGCTTTACCTCCCAGCCAAAGCCCTCGGAACGTGTTTTTTGATACATATCGTCAAATCCCTCATAGCATTTCGCCCGATGACCGTATTTCACTCCGTCAAAACGTGCCAGATTAGAGCTTGCCTCTGCGCAGGCAATGACGTAATATGCCAAAACCGCATATTCCGTCAAGCCAAGATCAAATTCTTCGACAAACGCCCCGTTTTCCTCAAATGTCTTTGCCGCACCAAGCACCGTCTCCTTGATCTCCGGGGAAAGCTCCTCCGTAAAATAGCTGCGCGGAATGCCGATGCGCAGTCCTTTGACATCGGCAAGCAGAGCTTCCGTGAACCGGCAGTCCCTGCGCCGTACAGACGTTGCATCTTTTTTATCGTATGACGCGATCGTCTCCAGTACCGCCGCGCAATCCGACACATTTCTTGCGATCGGTCCGACGGTATCCATGGAGGATGCATAAGCGATAAGCCCATACCGTGATACTGTTCCGTAGGTCGGCTTAAATCCCGTCACCCCGCAAAAGGAGCTTGGCTGGCGGATCGAACCGCCGGTATCGGAGCCAAGCGCGCAGCTGCATTCCTCCGCCGCCACCGCCGCGCACGAACCGCCGGAGGAACCGCCCGGCACATGCGATAAATCCCACGGATTTTTTGTCACGCCAAACGCCGATGTCTCCGTCGTACTTCCCATCGCAAATTCATCCATGTTGGTCTTGCCAAGAAGAACCGCCCCTGCCCGCTCTAAATTGCGGACTGCCTCTGCCGTATAAGTAGGCTTAAAATCCGAAAGCATCTTCGATCCACAGGTTGTCCGCAGTCCCTGCGTGCACAGGTTGTCCTTGACCGCGAAAGGCACACCAGCCAGCGGGCTTATAAGCTCTCCCGCATCTATTTGTCTCTGCACCTCCTCGGCACGCCTGCATGCGCCCGCATGATCGACGGTCACAAAGCTTCCGAGCGCTTTGTCCTTTGCCTCGATCGCGGCAAGTGCCTCACGCACGGCTTCTGCAACTCCAATCTTTTTTTCTTTTATGCTTCTCCCAAGCTCGATTGCCGACAGGCTCATGATGCTCATCGAATTCTCCTTTTAGCTGATTGTTTTTGGCACAAGAAATCCGCCGTCCCGCTTCTGGGGTGCATTTATAAGCGCTTCCCTGCCCCCTTCGGCATTTGTCACAACATCCTCCCGGAACACATTACTGATCGAAAAAAGATGTGACATCGGTTCAACGCCTGTTGTATTTAATTCTCCCAGTTTCTTCATATCGTCCAGCATTTTTCCCATGTCACGCCCTGCAAGCTCCTTTTCCCCATCGGAAAGGAATAGCTTTGCAAGACCTGCCACATGTTCTATCTCCCCGTCAGAAATATCACTGTGTGGGGGGCTTTGCGGCGTCTGCGCGCCCTGCAAGCCTGCGTCGTGTCTCTTAGGCAATGCGTCCGGCTCATTTCGCCCGTCGGCATCTGTGACTCCCCTAACATATCCGTAAAGCTCTATGTCATAGATACCTGCATTTGTCCATCCTGCACGGATTCTTGTACCCTCATGTCTCATCCCGCATTTGCACATCACCCTGCCGGAATTGGGATTTCTTGTATCGTGCCTTGCCTCAATGCGGTCAATCCCAACCTCATCCAGCAGGTATCTCATCACTGCGCCAAGCGCCTCCGATGTAATCCCCTGGCGCCAATAGCTTCTGCTGATACAGTAGCCAACTTCCATGGCATTGATCTTCTCCTGATAATGAAACGCGCCGATACTGCCGATCGGCTCATCGTTCTCCCTTTTTGCAATGCACCATTCATATTTGTCTTCATTCTCATAGGAAGAAATCCAGCTTTCCAGCACGCTTTTTGTCTGCTCTGCATTTTCATGTGTCTGCCACATCAGATATTTTGTAACCTCGGGATCACTCGCCCAATTTCGGTACATCGGCAAGGTATCGTCCAATGTAAAGCGTCTTAAAATCAGATGCTTTGTCTCAATCCGTCTCGTTCCTGAATGCTTCACTATTTCCCTCTCCCGCTTTTCTCTAAAGCCTCCGGCAAAGCAGCCGTTTAACGCTGTGACACATCTGTAACCGGCTGCTCCAAAAGCTTCTGGTTCAGCTTCCGGTAAATCCGCCCGATCATCCATTCCTCCGTGCAGGCATCCAGCGCTTCATCAAGCAAAAACCATTGTACGCCGCTGTTTTCATCCGGCTTGATTCTAAGAATCTGCTCCTCGTCCGTCTCCAACAGATACGTCACATTCATGTGAAGATGCGACGGTACATAAACGCCGTTTTTCTCATGTCCGTTCACCGTCAATATCTCCAGCGAAAAAATGTCGTCGCTGACAGCACGAATGCTGCTTACGCCGGTTTCCTCTTTCGCCTCGCGCATTGCAACGGCAAGAAGGTCCCGTTCTCCGTCTGCATGTCCGCCGGTCCACGACCACGATTGGTAAATATTGTGGTAAATCATCAGCACCTTATCATGCGTCCTGTTGACAAGCCAGGCGGAAGCCGTCATATGCGCCGTCTGATTTTCCCTTGTAAAAATGTCAGGCTGCGCGTCAAGCATGGACAATATCACTGCAAGATCACGCTCCTCCTGCTCATTATATGGATGATAGGCTCTTAATTGCTGCTCTAATGTTTTCATCATGCTCTCCATTCTTATACTAATATCTTATCCTAATGTACCTTGCCGGAACTGGTATAGTTCCCCCTATTCCTGTGGGTAGCCGTCATCTCCTCTGCTCCCATACCTGCTTTCTATTTCTATTGTATCATATGAGAGGAGGGGCTGACCACCTGCTAGCAGTGAAAATTTGTCTGAATGATATTTTTTATAAACCTTTCGCCCATATGTCACCGGAAAACGGCGCTTGCCCAAGCAGCCCGAAATTCAGTCTGGGCTAAACATTTCTTTCGTGAGCACAAAATCAAAGTAAGCGCAAAATATTGCTACGCTGCCCAT
>URJS01000095.1 GCA_900548205.1 uncultured Roseburia sp.
CACGATATTGCTACCACAGGCACCTGAAGCCTGCGCGTCTGCCAATTCCGCCACTCCTGCGAACTCTTATCGTCAACGTTGTTACCGAATGCGGAAGATGGGACTTGAACCCACACGATATTGCTATCACAAGATCCTTAGTCTTGCTCGTCTGCCAGTTCCGACACTTCCGCATTGCAATCACTCTTTCGTGACGACTTGATTATAATAACAAACCAAGAAGAAATTGTCAATGCTATTTTAAAAAAATTTGCAAAAACTTGAAAGCTTTCGTCTCATCATCCCTTATACTATGGACAGTACTGTATCAGAAACAGACGAAACCCGTCCTTTTGCCGGATAACATGCTCTCTGAAAAGCCGGTAATCATCTCTCAGGCGCAGCTGCTTTTTCACAAAGCCCTCCTCATTTCCATACAGGATCATCATTCCCCCGCTCTCTAAAAGCCCCGCCGATCTGTCGAAAAATTTCTGATAGAACGCATCCATCTCCTCCTTTGACTTTGCACCGGCTCTTGCCGCACTGCGCACCGGCATATTCGTAATGATCTCGTCAAACTTATGCCTGTGCGTAAAATCAAAATAATCGCGATTGATAAAATAAATCTGTTCTCCGGCAGCCGCTGCATTTTCACGCGCCATGCGAATCGCATCTCCAAAAATATCAACCCCGTATTTCTCATGTGCAGGCACGCAAATATCACGTTCGATCAGCATCGTTCCGACACCGCAGAACGGATCAAGAATCCTTGCATCTTCCTTGAGATAAGGCTTGGCAAGCTGCATCAGCATCGCCGCAAGCGCAGGATGGATCGACGCCGCGATCGCATGCTTACGGTAGGCAAAACGACGCATCGGGATCGTAAACAGCTTATAAAATGCCGCAAATCCCCCGTCCTTTTTCTCAACCAGACGAAGCTCCACCTCGTAATGCTGCGTTGAATTTCTAAGCCTGCGACCGGAGAGACGCTCCAATTCTGCTGCCATGCGCTTTGTGTAGACACTTTTTTCTTTTAAATCCATGCGTCCCTTTAACTCAATGCGAAAATAAAACGGCGCTTCCTCTTTATGACATTCCTCCAAAAGCTGCGGCAGACCGGATGCACATACTGCCTCCGCCGCCTGCTTCGGGTCTGCCGTAAGATGACCGGACAGCGGAAATAAAAGCTCCCGATAAGTCCGAAGCCTTGTAAACGGCTTTACTGACCTTGTACATACCAGCACGCCAAGCGGATGCTCCCGCACACTCCGCTCCACTTCCTCCGGCAGAGCTTCTGTTTCCTCTACGGTCACGCTGCGCTGCTCCTTATTTGTTGTCAGCAAAAGCTTTTGTTCCTTTTCAAAGCCAACAAACGTATGCGGTCTGATCCCCTCGATCCCGGCAATGATTTTTTCTAATTCCCGCAGCTCCTCATCGGCATGCTTCCGCTCATTTAGGGGAATCTCTCTCCCCGTAAGCTTGTCCCGACATGCCTTTAGCTGTGCAAGATACTCTGCGGCGTCAAGCTTCCCAAGCGCCGATAGATAGGAGCTTCTGACAAAAAGTGTCTGCTCCTTTTCATAAGCGCAAAAAAGTGCGCCTGCTGCTGTCTGCAGCCCCAGATCACCAAGCAAAAGAGCGGCATTTTTTCGCACCTTAGGCTCCTCATGCTCCAAGAGCGCCACAAGAAAGCTTCCGTCTCCCACAAGATTCAAAAGCCGGGTCCGCGCCTCCTCCTCTTTGAGCAATCCGCGCAGCAGACTTAGATTCTCCCGCACATTCACATTTTGTTTGATTTCCTCATAATATTTTTCCAGCATAGCGCTCCTAAATCTTCCTTATCTAATATTCGGTATTTTACTGTATTTCCTCGCTTTTGGCAACACCGTTCACCTCGATATAGGAAAGCAGATCCTCCTTAAACCGAAACCACTCGTTCTCATGCTCCACATAATATTTCGGACATGCCTTGCCTGTAACGTCATAGTGCCGTATGACATCATCCGTACCAAGCTCATATCTGCCCATCAGCCATGTAACGAGCTGTACCAGAGACTGGTAAGTCTCCTCTGTAAACTTCCCCGTCTCGTCAGGAATACAGCACTCAATAGAAATCGTGTCCTGATTTCGCTCGTTCGACGCATATGCAATCTCATTGCTTGGCACACACTGCACAATCTCCCCCTCAATTCCAATCACAAAATGACTGCTGGCATACGTCTCTCCGGTGTCCTTTAAGCTCTGAAAATAGCTGCGGTTCTGCTCGGCTGTCGTGCCGGGATTCGCCGTGTAGTGTACCACGATCCCATTCACCGCCGCAAGCGCCGTACCCGGTCTTGAATATTCATTGACATCCAACAGCTCGACCTGATAATCCGGCGCATCTGCCACATATTTGACCTCATACGCCAGGACCTCCTCATCCTCATTCTTCAGCTTCAGAAAATACCCCGCCATGAAAACCACTCCGACAATCGTCACGGGTACACTGATGATGATCGCCAGACGAATACGCCTTCTTCTGCGCAGGCGTATTCTCCTTCTGCGCCTTCGTTCTTCACGCCGTCTGCGCTCCTCCTCCTCAATTCTGATTTCTTCCTCGTATCTCATACCGTTCTTTTGCCCTCTATCCGCCTTCCTATTTTTTCAATCGTACTTTTGATTGACTTTTTCTGCTTCTCGCGCTATCTTCTTATAGTACATATTACAACAAATCGTATTTATAATTTTTAAATCTTTATTAATTTGCATTAAAATTTTTGTAATTTATATCAGGAGATGTCTCATGAAAGAAAAATCCGTACAAATGTCTGAATCACTTCCGATCGCTCTGCTGCTCGCCTGCGTCGGCGGCTTCCTCGAAACCTATTCCTTCTTTACCCGAGACGGCGTCTTTGCCAACTGTCAGACCGGAAATCTCGTTCTTCTTGCCATGTATCTTGTGAAAAATGACTGGGAAAGAGTTCTCTCTTATACGATCCCGGTTCTTTCCTTTATCATCGGCGTAATCCTCACCGATCTCATCCGAAGCTATGCGGCAAACCGCATCCTGCACTGGCGGCAGTATATCGTTTTGCTGGAGGCGCTGCTCCTTGCCGCCGCCGGCCTGATCCCCTCCGGCAGCCACAACATCATCGCAACGACCCTGATCGCCTTTTCCTGCTCCATGCAGGTCGAAGCATTCCGCAAGGTGAAAGGTGCCGTCTACGCCACTACCATGTGCACCGGAAATCTGCGCAGCGGCACGTTTCATCTTTTTTCGTATTTTTCCGAAAAAAACCGTGACAGCTTAAAGCACGCCGGCAAATATTTTTCGGTCATTGCCGTATTTATGGGCGGCGCGATTCTTGGCAGTCTCACCACGGAATTATTTCAGGAAAAAGCCGTCTGGCTCTCCTGCCTTCTTCTTTTGCTCGCTTTTATCCTTCTGTTCATTCGCCCGACGAAGGAGCAGATCGTCAGCGGATAAAATTTGTCCTTACGGCAGGCTCTCTCTCAGGAAATACAATTCCGTTTTTCTTTCCCGCCTCAATGCAGGATAGCAGCCACGCCATATTCCTGCCGAGCGTGCGCATCGTCTGCATGCCCTCCTCGTCACGCCGTACCTCCTCGGGCGTCGTTCCGTGTACCTGATTCCAATATTGTGAGGAAACAACAGGCATTCCGCTGATCGTAAAATATTTATTGATCTGATCGAATGCCGCCGATGCGCCGCCTCTCCTGCAGCTTACAACCGCCGCCCCGGGCTTTCCCGCAAACACGGCGCTCTTTCCGTAAAACGCCCGGTCTAAAAATGATGTGAGCGCGCCGGATGCCGCCGCATAATGTACCGGGGAACCAAAAATGAACCCGTCTGCCTCCCTTGCTTTTTCGACAAAATCGTTCACCCCGTCCTGCATAAAGCATTTTCCTGTCTTTAAGCATGCACCGCAGCCGATACAGCCGGAGACTGCTGCCGTGCCAACCTGTATGATTTCCGTTAAGACGCCGCACTCCTCCAACACGGACGCCACCTCATATAACGCCGTATAAGTACAGCCATCCGCCTTCGGACTGCCATTCACCAATAATACCTTCATATACCTACCCTCCACTCTCTACAGCTGTAACAGCAGACGCTCCGTTTCAAAGAGCTCCTCAAATTGCAGCGCATCTGCCAAAAATTCCATATTTTCCTCGGAATGCTCCACCTCTCTCGCATAGATTTTCGCCGTATCAATGCGGTCCTCTTTTGAAAATTTCCCATGACGCACCCAGCGCGCCACATCCATATCCCGGATCATAAGCACGCTCAACACCGCAAACTTTGCTCTCTGCAAAAGGTTTGCATCATAATAGGCGCGCATCAGATAACGGTTTGTAAAATACACCAGAAGCTGCTCGTATTCATATTCTCTCTCTTTCATTTCTTTTAGAAACTGCTTCTGCCTGATCCGGTAGTTATCCTCACAAAAGGAGGAAGCAAGCAGCTCTTTCTCTCCAAGCCACTTCTCATCCAAAACCTCCAGTTCATCATAAATCCTCAGCCGCCCTAAAAAATCTGCGTATGCCTGCGTCTCATTTTCTTCCCATTGCTCCGTCACGCTGCTTTCTCCTGCGCCGTATAAATTTTTCTGCTGCTTTTCACAATACCGCAGATATTCCGCTGCCCGCTCAAACACTCCTTTGCTCCTGTCTTGCAGGATTGAAACAGCTCTTTCTCTGACCGTCTCCAGACGATGCGCCTCTACAGCCGGTCCCTCATCCTCCTCCCAGTCCTGCTCGCTGCTATCTCCGGGTTCTCCATAGGTCTCCCAGCCGATTTTTTGATCCGATGAAAAAATCAGCCGCCCAACCTCCTCACACGCAAGACTTAACACCTTCTCTGTCGTATTCTCATATTCGATCGTAAAGCGCGGAAATTCGGTACAGACCTCACAAAGCGCCTCCTCCCCCAGCTCTATGCAGATCTCGCAAAGTCCCTGCCTGTTTAAAAATGGGCAGAAACGATTTTTAAGCAGCGCGAAACTGCGGCAGCCATCCGCAAAGACCATGTGCTCTCTTAATCGATCTCCAAATGCCCCCTTTACCTGCTCATAATAAGCTGCCGTATCCTCATCAATATCAAGCTCCCAGCCGATGCAGCAGCTGTCCGCACACCGGTCTGCAGTACAGCGAAATTCTTTATAATAAGACGGTACTCTTAAAATCATATGCGCTCCTTTAAAAATTTCTACTACGAAATAAGACTTTTCATCGGAACGGATCCAAAAAGGGAAATCCGCCCCGACAAAAAGTCTTATGCTTCTCTAAAATAATTGCTCAGTATATAACCGACACACCATACACCCCCGGCAAGCGACAGATAGATAAAGCCCTGCATAACCTCCATGCACAGTCTGCCAAGCGTCAGGCAATCCTGCCTATATGCCAAAAAAATTTCAAAGACCGGTCCTGTCAAAAGCATCCATCCGCCCACATAACACCAGCCTAAAATCCCCGAAAGATAAAACAGCACCGAGAGCCATGCTTTCCATGTTGTCTTCATATCAAAATCTCCTTCATAAAAGATGCCGAAACGGCAAATTAAAATGACGTTTGCGAGATTTATTATAACATTCTTCGACAAAAATTGCAAAGCGCTCTACCCGATTTCAAGAATCTCTCCTGTCTTACAATAATGCGTGCAGTCAATGATCCTCTGGTTTGCGGAGCCCTTAAATTTCAAGGAAATATCCTTCTGCTCCAACAGAAACGGACCGTCTACCAATACGTCGATCTGTTCCAAAAATTCCCTCGTAATTTCCGTATGGCATTTTCCGCCCGGCACAAAATCCTGCTCCAGCACATAGCCGGTATACGCCCAGATGTCCTTCTTTGGAAAACGCTTTCTCACCTCTCTGATAAAAGGAAAAAGCTCCGCTTGATTTTCCGGCTCAAACGGATCGCCGCCAAGCAGCGTCAGTCCCCTGACGTAATCCGGCTCTAAGGAGCGCAGGATCTCTGCCTGCTCCGCTTCCGTAAACGGTCTTCCGTACGCAAACGACCATGTCTCCGGCTGAAAACAGCCCTCGCAGTGATTTCTGCAGCCGGAAACAAACAGGACGGTCCGTATGCCTGTTCCATTTGCAATATCGCAATACTTAATCGCTGAATAATTCATACCGCACGCCTCTCCTCTATAAGTGCAGCACACGCTCCTTGATCTCCTGCGTTCTTCCCTGATTCCAGTACTGTGTTCCGATATATCCGCAGGTTCTTCGCGCAACACTCATCTTCGTCTGGTCACGGTTGCCGCAGTTCGGACACTCCCACACCAGCTTGCCGTCCTCGCTTACAATCTCGATCTCTCCCGAATATCCGCATTCCATGCAGTAATCACTCTTGGTATTTAGCTCGGCGTACATGATGTTCTCATAAATATACTGCATCACCGAGAGCACTGCCTCCAGATTATTCTGCATGTTCGGCACCTCAACATAGCTGATCGCGCCGCCCGGCGATAACTCCTGAAACTGCGATTCAAATTTCAGCTTGTCAAAGGCATTGATCTCCTCCGTCACATGCACATGGTAGCTGTTCGTAATATAATTTCTGTCTGTCACGCCCTCGATCACGCCAAATCGTTTCTGCAGACATTTTGCAAACTTATAGGTCGTGGATTCAAGCGGTGTTCCATAAACCGAGTAGGCGATGTTTTCTGCCGTGCGCCACTCGGCACACTTGTCGTTCAAACGCTGCATAAC
>URJS01000096.1 GCA_900548205.1 uncultured Roseburia sp.
CGGAGCCGCCGAGTGCACTGCCGGAGAAGAAGCAGTATGTGCGTGTGAAGTGCGACAATCTGTCTGTAAGAAGCAAGCCAAGCTGGGCGGATGATGCTGTTTGCGGAACGGTTAGAAAGAACGAGGTCTTTACGATCAACGAGGGACCAATCACCGTCGGCAACGGAAAGATGTACAGGCTGAAATCTGGTGTCTATATCACCGCTGCGGGAAAATATGTGGAAGTGTATGAGAAGTAAGGGCAGAAAGCCGGCGGAGAAATCTGTCGGCTTTTTTCATGAGAAATAATCACCGGAATAAGTAGAATAGTTGAAGTCAGTATGCTATAATCAGATTGTTACCGCCTCCTAGACAGGTAAGGAAGGGAGGTGCTTGCTATGGAATTTATTATATCCTTTATGGTCGCTGTTGCGGCTGGTGTGGTTTGCCACTGCATCAACAAATGGTTAGATGGCGATAAATAGTCGGTAACTAGCCTGTGGGGTTAAGCCTTCCCACTACCAAAATAGGAATAGAAAAACCCGAAGGTCTTGCACACCTCCGGGTTTTTTATTGCCGCTCACTATGGAACAACTATATCCTTTATTGCCTACTGGCATTATAACATATGCAAAATCAGATTGCAATATTCACCGCATCAAAAAGTTCCATAGTTGATAATGGGATAGAATCTATATTATATACATATTGGTACACCCATCATAGCAGTTGAATCCGGCTATGTCGAGGTGCTCGGCTGGAACCAGTACGGCGGCTGGCGGATTGGCGTCCGAAGCTTTGACGGGAAGCGTTACTATTACTATGCACATTTGCGTCAGAATTATCCTTATCAGGAAAAACTAAAGGAGGGCGACGTGGTTACAGCTGGCGATGTGATAGGCTATATGGGGCATACGGGCTACAGCACAAAAGAGAATGTAAATAATATCGATCAGGTTCATCTGCATATGGGGCTGCAGCTTTTTTTTGACGAATCGCAGAAGGAAGGTGATCATGAGATATGGATTGATTGCTATGATCTGACGAGATTTCTTTATAAAAATCGGTCCGCGGTCTATAAGGTGGAGGGAACGAAGGAGTGGAAACGCTGTTTTGAGATGAAGGACCCGGCGGTGAAGGAATATCTGCAAAGAAACGATGCAAAGAAGTGAAATTGTTATGGAAGAAAGTGGAATAACCGTTGCTATTCTACTCTGTTTGTAATAAAATATATTAGAATACAATAGACAAAGAGGTTAAAGGTTATGGCATTTGGTAGCAGGAAATATGAAAAGCTGGTGCAGGCAGTCGCAGAGTTAAGAGACACAGACTATTCAGGTAATCCGGAGATTGGGGCGATTTATCAAAGACTGGTAAAAGGAAATGAGCAGTTTAAGCAGGTAATGGCGGAGGATATGGAGGCAGTGATGCAGATCAGTTCTCTGGAGCTTGCGATGAATCACCATATTGGTTATATGCTTGAGACTGCAGGGGCGGTAGCGGAAGCAACGGAGATCATCTCGGATGCTGCAGCACAGACGGCACAGGTGTCGGGCAAGGTAAATGAGCAGTATGAGGAATTGACAAATACGATCATCGAAAGTTCAGAGACCACGGAGGAGGTCTATAAAAAAATCAAGCTGGGGCAGACGGAACTCACGAATATCAAAGAGCTGTCAGAGCAGACCATTGGCATATCGCAGGAAATGCAAAAGGATATGGATGAATTTTTAGAGGTCATTCATCATATGAACGAGGTGATCGCAGGCATCAATGCGATTTCTTCTCAGACAAATCTTCTGGCGCTGAATGCATCGATCGAGGCTGCGCGTGCGGGAGAAGCCGGCAGAGGCTTTGCGGTCGTGGCAGATGAAATACGAGGGCTTGCGGAGGAGACACAAAAGCTGACTGCCAATATGGGAACCTTTGTGGAATCTATGCGGACTGCTTCGGAAAAGAGTCAGCAGAGTACGGTAAGTACGATCACGGTTTTGGGAGAAATGCGTGATAAGATAAAAAATGTCTGGGAATTAAATAACGAGAATGAGCAGTATGTATACACGATCAATGAAGAAATCATGACACTTGCGGAGGTTAGTGATGAGATTACGGGATCGATCGGAGAACTTGATACGCAGATGGGCAGCATCAACCAGCAGTGTGAGGGTCTGAAGGGAAATGCCGGTTATGTGCGTGATATTTGCAATGAATTAAAAAATGTCACAAAGCCGATCGGAAAGATTGAGGAGTCCTTAAATACGGCGACAAAGATGATGGGAAAGATGACGGAGGATCCATTTTATGGTATGAGCCGTCAGGAATTTTTACGCTACACAGAAAAAGCGATGGCTTCCCATGAATTGTGGGTTGCCAATTTAAAGAGAATGGTAACGGAGCGCGTGGTTTTGCCAATCCAGCTTGATGCCTCAAGGTGTGGCTTTGGTCATTTTTATAATGCGGTAACGCCAAGGGATCCACAGCTTAAGCAGATATGGGATGCTCTGGGTGAGAAGCACAGAAGATTTCATACCTGCGGCGAGACAGTCAAGAGGGCATTGATGGCAGGGGACGATGCAGGTGCCCAAAGTGCTTATGCAGAAGCAGAAAAATGCTCGGCGGAGCTGTTGGCGGATTTAGAAAATCTAAAGAAGCTGGCGGAGAACTAGACGCTGCAAAAAAAGATACATATATTTTCAAGGGAATAAAAATAGGACCTCGACAGGAAAGCCTGTCAGGTCCTATTTTTATAGCATAAACACAGCCGGCGAAGCGGGAAACCGTTTATAGCAAAAGTGCAGCCTGCAAAACAGATGCCCCGATGTCTATGCCGGAGAAGAATGCTCTGCGCAAAAGCTGCATCAACAGAGAGGTCTGTTGCCGCTTACGATGAAGCAGAGCTTATTTGCTGCGGATTGCGGCACGCTTGCGCAGTGTCGGATCTAAGATGCGCTTGCGGATGCGCAGACTCTCCGGCGTTACCTCCAGAAGCTCATCGACGTCGATAAAGTCTAATGCCTGTTCCAGACTTAAAATTTTGGGTGGAACAAGTGTGAGGGCTTCATCTGCGGAGGAGGAGCGGGTATTGGTCAGATGCTTCTTCTTGCAGACATTCAGTTCAATATCCTCCGCGCGGGAGGAGGAGCCAATGACCATGCCGGCATATACCTTTTGTCCCGGTCCGATAAAGAGCGTACCGCGCTCCTGCGCAGAAAAGAGACCGTAGGTCACGGATTCGCCTGTTTCAAACGCGATCAGAGAGCCTAGCTTACGGTACGCAATTTCTCCGCGATACGGCGCGTAGCCGTTAAAAATAGTGTTGATGATACCGTTTCCTTTTGTGTCTGTCATAAATTCGCCCCGGTAGCCGATCAGACCGCGGGAAGGAATGTTAAATTCCAGACGGGTATAGCCGCCGGTAATCGGCTTCATATTGAGCAGCTCTCCCTTGCGCTGGCTGAGTTTTTCGATGACAGCGCCGGTAAACTCATCAGGAACATCCACATAGGTCAGCTCCATCGGCTCAAGCTTCTTACCGTTTTCATCGGTGTGATAGAGCACCTCCGCCTTGCTGACGGCAAATTCAAAGCCTTCACGTCTCATATTTTCAATCAATACGGATAAATGGAGCTCTCCGCGTCCCGATACCTTGTAGGAGTCAGGGCTGTCTGTTTCCTCCACCCGCAGGGAAACATCAGTATTTAATTCCTTAAACAGACGCTCCCTGATGTGGCGGGAGGTGACGAATTTTCCCTCCCGTCCGGCGAGCGGACTGTCGTTGACAATAAAGTTCATCGACAGCGTCGGCTCTGAAATCTTCTGGAAGGGAATTGTAGCAGGATTTTCGGGGGCACAGATGGTATCACCGATATGAATATCGGCGATACCGGAAATTGCGACGATAGAGCCGATCTTGGCTTCTGTCACATCCACCTTATTTAAACCGTCAAATTCATAAAGCTTGCTGATGCGGACCTTTCTTTGCTTGTCAGGCTCATGATGATTGACAACGACGGCGTCCTGATTGATCTTCAGGCAGCCGTTATCTACCTTGCCGATTCCGATGCGTCCGACATATTCGTTATAATCAATCGTACTGATGAGCACCTGCGTGCTTGCGTCAGGATCGCCCTCCGGCGCCGGAATGTAGGAGAGGATCGTCTCAAAGAGCGGTGTCATGTCCTTTCTGTTATTGATCAGATTAGAAATCTCACTTACTGCATAGCCGTCCCTTGCAGAAGCAAACAAAAACGGGCAGTCCAGCTGCTCGTCGGAGGCATCCAGGTCCATAAACAGCTCTAAGACCTCATCGACAACCTCGTTTGGGCGGGCCTCCGGGCGGTCAACCTTGTTGACGCACACAATCACCGGAAGCGCAAGCTCAAGCGCTTTCATCAGGACAAATTTTGTCTGCGGCATAACGCCCTCAAAAGCGTCCACGACGAGAATTACGCCGTTTACCATTTTAAGGACGCGCTCCACCTCGCCGCCGAAGTCTGCGTGCCCAGGTGTGTCGATCACATTGATTTTTGTTCCCTTATAAGTGATGGCTGTATTTTTTGAGAGGATCGTGATGCCGCGTTCCCTTTCAATATCGTTAGAGTCCATGACACGCTCCTGAACGGTCTGATTCTCACGGAATACACCGCTTTGCTTTAAAAGCTCGTCTACGAGCGTGGTTTTGCCGTGGTCTACATGAGCGATGATTGCAATATTGCGGACATCTTCACGTTTCATTTTCATAAATAACGATTCCTTTCTATTTGATCATGTTTTATTTTCTGCGCATCCATGCGCACTGATACATCTGAAAAAACCAGCCTATACATTCTATCATATATTTCTAAATGCGCAAGTATTATGCGACAAAAACTGCCATTTCATTCTCTTTCTTATCGACATGTTCTATGGAAATTCTGCGGAGGCTTCGTGTTAAAAATAGTGTGTCAGGCAGGTCGCACCCGAAGAACAAAAAGAGAAAATAAAAATACAGAAAAAAGGTGCAGGACCTCAAGGAAGGGAGAAAGATTCATGGCAGATAAAATTTTTGAAAACAACCAGGTGTCAATTGTGGGGGAAATTGTATCGGAGTTCAGATTCAGCCACGAGGTTTACGGAGAGGGCTTTTATATGGTGGACGTGGCAGTGAACCGCCTGAGCAATTATCTGGACTATA
Organism: uncultured Roseburia sp.; assembly: GCA_900548205.1. Taxonomy (GTDB): domain Bacteria; phylum Bacillota; class Clostridia; order Lachnospirales; family Lachnospiraceae; genus Roseburia. Next base: position 5,153 of record URJS01000096.1, read on the forward strand.
TTCCGTTGATGGTTTCCGAGCGATTGATCGATGTGACGGCAAATTACATAGGGGAGTATATTTATGTAACGGGACAGTTCCGCTCCTTTAACCGTCATGAGGAAAAGAAGAACCGGCTGGTGCTCTCTGTATTTGTCCGGGAGCTCGAATTTATTTCAGAGCTTTCCGAGGATATCAAGAGCAATCAGATATTTTTGGACGGTTACATCTGCAAGGAGCCGATCTACCGCAAAACCCCGCTGGGGAGAGAAATTGCCGACCTTTTGATCGCGGTCAATCGTTCTTATGGGAAATCGGATTATATACCGTGTATCTGCTGGGGAAGAAATGCGCGGTTTGCATCAGGCTTTGAGGTGGGCGGCCATGTGCAGGTTTGGGGAAGGATCCAGAGCAGAGAGTACGTCAAAAAGCTTTCTGAGACAGAGACGGAAAAGCGTGTGGCATATGAGGTTTCTGTAAGTAAAATAGATTTCTTTGAGGAATGATCCTTGTCAAGAAAATGTCCAAGGCGCGGCAGGAATTGATTGACAAGCAGAACAGATGGTGCTATGGTAGAAGAAACATCATACATAGTTGATAGAGGTTGCGTACTTTAAGAGTAGCTTTTTGGATGCGGCAAGCGCAGAGGAAGATGAGTGAAAGGAAAGCACGCCGAAAGCGTATGGCACTTGCCGTCATACTGCTTGGGCATAGGGTTAAGAGCCCTGTGACTGTCATCTTTTTGGATGGGGCGCTATCGGTTTCTATATTTTTTGTGAATAGATATATTTGCAGCAGTGGAAGCAGACCGGCTCATAGGAGCCGGTTTTTTACGTTATTAGGAAACATTGTTTCCTAATAACGTAAAACCCTCCGAGGGATCGCACTGCGTCGGAAAGGAACTGTGTCGCTGAAGCGACCCGCCGCAGGCGGAGAATCTCGCTTGCGA
>URJS01000097.1 GCA_900548205.1 uncultured Roseburia sp.
AAGTATAACACCATACATGATATTTGGCTAGTTATTTATTTAATGTTGTACTAGTCCATGCAGCCATTAAGGCAGCTGGACCAGCAGCTGCTGCAGTTCCTAACACGGCAAAAACACCTCCTGTTAAATCTTGATTAGAAAGATAAAAACGTTCAGCTCGTGTAGTGGGTAAAGTTTTACTCAGTTCTGGTGGCTGGTACGTTCCATCAAGAATAGTGTGAAAATCACTTATCTGCTGATCGCTAAATCCGTAACCAGCTGATAATTCTTTATCAGACAGATCAGTTCTTAAAGCATTTTTAGCTTCATTAAAATAAATATGATCTGAAACGTTCATAATTTTTCCAACTAAATCGCCATCAAGACCATATTCATTTAATACTTCTACATAATCTGTATTAGTGCTTGGAGCAGATGGTGGAGTTTCCGATTTTGCAAAAGTTGGCTGAGCATATAAGAGAACCATTGCTAATGATAAGAAAACACTTATAACCTTTTTAAATTTCTTATTTTTTATACTCATAAAAAGCCCCTTTCTGAACAAGCTTATGGGGGATTAAAAAATAGAACCTTATACAACGGAACCACCTCCTCATTATTTTATACACATACTATAATTTATATATCTAACTATATCATCTCAGGGCACCATTCTCAACAAATAAATATATGCTTTCTTTCCGTTTCTGACGAGTGTACTGTCTCGTTCACTTTCAATAGTGGCACAGAATGGATTTTCGGCCTGTAAGGCGGGGGAATGAGTCGGCGTCGTCGATTGACGACACTAATACAATGGAGCATAGGGAATCATCCTTTGGCGCTGTTTTTGCATTTGCGTCAGTTCTCCTGAAAAACGGGCAGGGAGCATAAAACATCAATAAATTCCTGCTGCGATAAATTCTCACTTCTTACGCGATACCCCACATCCTGCTCCATAAATTCTGCAACATAGCAGGGAACATGTCCTACCGGCTGATCGCCGCCCTCATAGTAGGGGGACTGGTATGCGCCGATCGTCAGAGGGATTGACTGAAGCGTCGAGGCTTCCGTCGCATCGTATTGATAGAGCACGTCTGACTGCGGCAGCTTGTGCTTTGATACCTCGATCACCAGCGTTTTTGGCAGAGGGTTATATTCCTCGGAAAAGGAATCGCTGTAAAAGAGACCGAAGTTATCAAAAACGAGGGAATCATTCTCATAGGCAACGGTCCAGTACATCGTATCATTGACCGTCTCCGAGAGAAACGTATCGGAGTAAGGTGTCTTACCAAGTGTCAGTCCGGCAGGGACATAGGAGGGAGTGAAGGAAACGCCCAAATAGTCTGTGACCTGTGCCATATCCCATTGCTCGGTTCGCGCAGAGTCGCTGAAATAAGCGATGTCGCTCTCTGCAGTCGTATAGTCATTAAAATATAACATGCCGTCCGGCAGTTCGACCTTCGCCTGAAATTCCTCCGGCAGTACCAAATCGGAGGACTGTGCCGATACATAAGGAAGACACTGCATGAAAAAGGCTTCTAATTCCGCATCGTTAAGCGCTGCACTTACTTCATAATAAATGCCGAGCGCCGGCTCCAGGTAGGTAAGGGTTGTCAGCTCATTTTTCGTGCTTGTTACAACCCCATTTCCCTCAAAATCATGGTAGAGGGAGAGAAGCGGGGAGACGATCAGCTGTATGGTGACAGGTGTATCGCCGCCCAGCGTGGCATAAAGCGCCCGCACGTCCTGCTCCGGGATGTGGACGGCGCTTGCGTTCAGCGGTCCGTAGGAGGCGGACAAGGCATTCGATAGATAAAAGTAGTTGCCAAACCGATCCTGCAGCTCTGCTAAGGACAGCTCCTTTAGGTCATAGGTTTTGCCCTTTAGGGTCAGGGAGTCTGGGGAGATGGCATAGTCCGATTTCTGGAATAAGGGCTCTCCGTCATAGCTGACATAGGATAATTCACTGTTGGATGCTGTCTGATATTGCCAGACCTTAAAATAAAGCTCCTGTAGGGAGGAGAGCAGGGAGTCGGCGTAGGTATGCATGGTTTCCTGCGAAAAGTCTGCGGCGTCCATATCGTTTTCTTCAAAATCAGCGTTGGCATACTGAGAAACATAATCTCCGGTGCGCTCCTTCAAAACGGCGTCATTTAAGGAGAAGCTCTGCGAAAAAGAACTCTTGATCTGCTCGGCAGTCTCCTCGTAGATAAGCTTATAATGAAGCGCTTCCAAGAAGGCGTCCTCACTTCCATACTGTTCCAGTGCCTTTTCCTGAAAGAGAGACTGGTCGAGAGCCAATAATTCCTCATATCTTGCCTGCACATCCTCCTCACTGACGGAAACGGAAAAGTCGTCCGCCTTTTGAAGCGTTACAAGCTCAAGCACCATACCTTCCAGGGTTTCTGCCTCGGTCAGTCCTTTTTCCTTATATTTGTCAGAGATTTTATCAAATTCCTCCTGATAGACCCCTTCTCCGTTGACAGTCAGCAGAATATCTTTTTCGGGAATATCCTGACTTGCTCCCGTACTGGAACAGCCGGCAAGCGACAAGCAAATTGCCAAAGCGGGGATAATTAATTTTTTCATGGTTCGTGTCCTCCTTAACGCCGTATAAAGGGGACGCGGCGTCCCCTTTATACGGTTGGTACAATCTGATACAGCAGCTGTTTAGTATTTATTTTTTGCGTTGCTCCACTGACTGCTGTGCGAGGAGCAAAGATGTTCAAACAAGCTCCAGTTCTGATCCCAGCCCTGCTTCATAACACAGCTGTTTGTGCAGTGCTCAAGCCCGTATGTATGTCCGACCTCGTGCTGTGCGCTCTTGCAGTTCTGCGTATAGTTGTGGTCAAATACAAGCGCGTAGGGCTGATTTAAGTATGCTACGCCAAAGGTAACGCTGTTTCCTGTATCAACGACCGGTCCGGCGAAGGCGATCATAAGATCCGCGTTCCCTTTTCCTACATTATTTGTTGCATCTGCCAACACACTGCCTGAGTTGCCCGTATTACCGGCAGACCAATTCGGCTGTGAAGCGGAGTAAAAATCAATTCCAAATTGCTTCGCCAAATAATCGTCAATGCGTTCAACCACCCTGTTTGCCTGATAATAGTAGTCGCTGTAGCGGCTGCGCCAGGAGGATTCCAGCGGGGACTGTATGTTGACGTTGATGGAAGCCGCTCTGCTGAGCACCTGGCTGTCTTCCCAGTTTGGCTCTGCATTCGGCAGCTCCGGCGGGATACTCCGAAAGCCTGTCATCTGGTTGTCCACACATTCGATGACTTCCCATGAGTCTGTGGTTTCTGCAAATGCAGTTGTGGAAAATGCAGTCATACATAAAGTGCATGCGGTAAGCGCCGTAATCAGTTTTTTCATAAAATTCTCCATTTCTGAGCGGTCTGTCACAGAGAGAATATGCAAAGAGCAGTTCTGCGTTTGTCATATAAGCTATCTGTTTTCGCTCAGAAACAAATAGCTGCGTGAAAAATAAGCATTGCAATGTTATTCTGCACACGGTCTCTCCTGCGATATGATCCAGCGACAAAAAAATCCTTCATAAGAAACGAAACATGGGAATCACCTCTTTCTGAAATGTAAAACAAATCGTGTAGGGCTTGTTCCTAGTATTAATTATATGCTGGGGAAATTCATGATATGACTGTTTTTTACAAAATAATAAATATTTTTTGTTCCGGCAGCTATTCAAAAGCCGGACGACATGGTTAGTCATATTTAATAAGAAGAAACGTGGTACCAAAGAACCATTTTGTGGAAGATTCCATATTTTAAAACATACAGAAATTGTATATAATAAGGACAATCAACTAGGAAGGTCTTAAGCAGCCCAGACCGCAGAAAAGCGGCGGAGAAGGGCGGAGACGCGCAAATACAGAGGAGGAGGCTTTTATGACAATCAAAAAGCGATTAATTGTAACCTTTGCAGGAATCATATGTATGGCATTTTTGTCGATCGGGATCAGTTCCGGTTCATTGTTGGAGTCCGGCAAGAATCTGGATACGATACAGGATGCGACGATTCCTACCATCAATGAGATCGGAATGGTAAAGAGAAACCTGATAGCAACGCTGTCAAATACGTTGTAAATGATGCTGCTTGACGACAGTGAATACATAAAATCCTTAAAAGGGGACAACAGCTCGCATGAAAAGACGATGGCGGAGAGCATAGATTTTATTCAGCAGAATGCAAAGGGGGAAAGGCTGGCGGAAATCGACGGTCTGTTGGAGCAGATCGCGCAGGTGCGAAAGGAGCTGGAGGCGCTTGCGGGTACGGATGAGGAGAAAGCATTTGCCCTTTATCAGGAGGAGTTTTCTCCGCTTGTCATAAAGGCCGTGACTGAGCTGGATGCGTTTACTGTGGAATATACGGAAACGTTGAACGAGGAGCTTGGAAAGCGGCAGACGAGGCGGATCGTGCTGACGTATCTGAGCATTGGTCTCTTTATTGTCGGCTGCATCGGCAGTATCAAGATCATTGCCAAGCTGGTCGCATCTATCATGGAGCCGGTCGATGAGGTGAACAAAGCGCTGATCGCACTCTCACAGGGACAGCTGGGGTATCAGTTTACCTACGAGACTGAGAATGAATTTCAGGAGATGTGCAATAACATCCGCTTCTCTCTGGAGGAGCTGCACAAATATGTCATGGGGATCAGCACGGAGCTCAGTGCGTTTGCAAAGGGGAATTTTGCGACAGAGCATGCGGTTTCCTATATCGGAGACTTTGAGGAGATCGGAAATTCCATTGACCATGTGAAGGAACAGATTTCAGAGATCATGGAGGAGATGCAGGCCGCCTCAAAGCAGGTGGAGGTGTCCTCAGAGCAGATCGCATCCACCTCACAGGAGCTCGCAAACGGTTCGATGGAACAGGCGAGCGCCGTTGAGGAGCTGACGGCGTCCATCAATGAGATTTTGGAGCAGATCAAGACGAGCGCGGACAGAGCACGGGAGACAAGCACAATTTCCAGACAGGCAGAGTCCGGCGCTGTATACGGAAATGAAAAGGTTAATCAGACGGCGGCAGCAATCCATGAGATTGAAGAAAAATCGGCAGAGATTGAAAATATCATCAACATCATTGATCAGATCGCAACGCAGACCCGCTTATTATCCCTCAATGCATCGATCGAAGCAGCGAGAGCCGGTGAGACGGGCAGAGGCTTTGCTATCGTTGCGACAGAGGTTGGAAACCTTGCAGCAGAATCGGCAGAGGCGGCGAAGGGCATCAGCAAGCTGATCAACGATATGACAGTTTCCGTGAAGCATGGCGTCGAGCTGATGGGCGAAACAGAGGAGGCGCTTGCCAAGGTGGTTGATCAGGCACGCGGAATCGACAGCCATATCACGGAAATCGCAGAGGCATCGAAGGAGCAGGCAGTGATCATTGAGCAAATATCATTGGGAGCTGACCAGATTTCTGCCGTGGTGCAGTCAAACAGCTCTTACAGTCAGGAGAGTGCGGCGACGGCGGAGGAATTATCGGGACAGGCTGTCTTATTGGAAAATATGATCCAGCGGTTCCGCACAAAAAAATAGAATTAGATACTTTCTATTATGAGAACGGCTGGCGTGATCGGAGAAGAACTCTGATTGCGCCAGCCGTTTTTTCACTTTATAGGAAACTTCGTTCCCTATAAAGTAAAACCCTCCGGGGGATCGCACTGCGGCGGAGAGGAACTGTGTCGCTG
>URJS01000098.1 GCA_900548205.1 uncultured Roseburia sp.
AGCCCGCCTGTGATCGTCACTGCCGCAGTAAAAAGCTGCTCCAGCAGGAGCACCTTTGCGAGATGCTTCTTTTCCATACCCAGAATATTATAGATCCCAAGCTCCTTTTTCCTGCGTTTCATCAAAAAACTGTTTGTGTAAAATAAAAAAATACTGACAAAAACGCCGACCACCACAACGCCAAATGTTAAGATCATCCGAATGTCCTGCGCTCCGCCGCCAAGACTGGAGAGTCCCGGATTGTCCTGCATTGCCATTACCAGATAAAACATTGCAACAGAGACGATTCCGGTCAGCAGATAGGGCAGGTAAAACCGCCGATTACTTTTCATATTGATAGCTGCCAGTTTTCTATATAATTGTATCACGATAAACCTCCCGCTTTCTTAGCTTTCCTCTACCTCATATGCAAACGCCTCCTTCACCGGAGTACTTCCCGCCGTTAAGACCGTAAGCGTATCTGAAATCCTTGCATATAACTCCTCGGTGCGCAGATTGCCGCGGTATAGCTGATGAAATACCTCGCCGTCCTTAATAAAGAGCACACGCTTTGCATGACTTGCCGCCTTAATCGAATGCGTCACCATAAGTATTGTCTGTCCTCCGTCATTGATGACGTTAAAAAGCGAAAGAAGGCTGCCGGTTGCCTTAGAATCCAATGCTCCGGTCGGCTCATCTGCCAAAATGAGCTGCGGCTTTGTGATCAGCGCCCGCGCGACCGCCGTCCGCTGCTTCTGCCCGCCTGATATTTCATACGGAAACTTATCCAAAAGCTCTGTGATCCCAAGCTTTCCTGCAATCGGCAAAAGCCTTGGTTCCATCTCCTCTGCCGCCACACCGGAGAGCACGAGCGGCAGCAAAATATTATCCCTGACGGAAAAGGTGTCAAGCAGATTAAAATCCTGAAACACAAATCCAAGATTGTCTCTGCGGAATGCCGAAATTTCTTTTTCACGAATTTCAACAATATTCCTTCCGTTTAAAAGAACCTCTCCTCCGGTCGGCTTATCAAGCGCCGCCAAGATATTAAGAAGCGTTGTCTTTCCCGAACCGGATTCGCCCATGATCGCCACATATTCGCCCTCCTCCACGGAGAAGTTCAGATTTGACAACGCCTGTACCTGATTGCCGCCAAACCGCGTCGTATAAATCTTCTTTAAATTCTTTACCTCTAAGATCGCCATAACAATTCCTTTCTGCACTCTGCTCATTTCTGTTTCTTTATGCTTAGTATAACAAAGAGGAGAAATGCCAGCCATTGCTTCCGCTTACATTTCCCCTCTTATTTCTTACATTTCTGTAAGATAACTGTTATTTATATATATTTTCGCAATCCTGCATACTGTGCATTTTTGCTGAGCGCTCTTTTATAGAGCATCAACGATAATCCGTACTGTACCGCACTTCCAAGAAGAATTGCCACAAAGCCGCTGCATGCTGCAGCAGGGATTGATACGCCACCAAACAGTCCAAGTGCCGCGCCAACCTGAATGACGCTTGTGCCGATCACAAATGCGATGATAAACAGTGCAGTTCCCATGACATAGGTCTTATACGCAATTCCATAATAGGTCATGATCAAAAAAATCTCAAATGTAAACAGTACAAGTATCATCACCATATCCTCCCGCATTTCCGGTCTTGCGTTTAAGCGGAGCAGACTGATGATAAGGACTCCTCCATAGGTCAGTACAAATGCTCCTGCTGTCAAAGCTGTCGGAACTGACGTCTGCAATGCTTTTTTCCACGGCGACGTCTGTACCAGATTTGACACGGACAGCGAAGACAGCAGCTGCGCCGGAAACATTGCCGAAATCAGCAGCAGATAACCTCCCAGATACCACGTTTCAATACTCATGATAAACAGCAGCAGACCGAGCAGAAAAAAAATCCCGCCTGACAATACTGTTGTTTTTATGCCCCACGCATAGCGCAATAGTTTAAGCCCCAGCTTCATCGATTTCATCATAATAGCTCCTCTCCAAACGTTTCTCAATCATTCGCAGCCCCATCACAGCAGAAAACACTGCTGCCGGTATGAGCAGCGCCGCCATAAGCACAGGGCTCTTTCCAACAAGAACGATCCCCGCCCCAAATCCGACACCGGCAAAGGCTGACGCGATCAATCCAGCCCATGTCAGCTCAAAAAACCTCACAATCGTCACAAATACCGCCATCAGCACAGCTGTCAGCAAGCACAGTGCAAACGTCTGCATCCACAGACGCCCTGTCATACGGAAAACATCTTTTGCCGCGCCAAGAGCAATACATCCGACTGCCACTGCCGCAATATAAATCATCTGCCGGAACAGATTGCACACAAGCGCGCTTCTCATCACGCCAAGACCTCTGTCGGAGGACTTGATATATTCCGGCAGCCCAACCCCGCGTGCGGCGATCCCTCCAAAGCTCAGCCAGTCCGCCATGATCTCTACCGACAGCAATACGAACATTGCCGCAAGACCTCCAAGCAGTACCGCAGTGATGACTGCCAACAGCGGAAGCAGCAAAAATACGATCAGACGATACAGCCTTGTCGAAAAAGTAAGGTAACATTTTATCATCCTTCTCAAACTCACGTCCCTCCTAACTGCACATGTCCTACTAAAGGTTCAGCTTTGAATTTGCCCTCATGACTGCAACGCTGATCTGTGACAGAGACGGCGTCCCCGTATAAATATCCATCCCCGCCAGTCCGTCCAGCCTTTCTTCCAGACAAATCCCCTCAAAGCCATACGAGCTTCCGGTGTAGCTGAACAGATGCTTCTTTGCCTCCTCAGCATCCTTCGCCTCTCCCTTCACGAGCACATATTTTTCCTTCAAATCCTCCACAAATCCGGCTTCTACGATCATTCCATGCTCCATGATCACGCAATAATCGGTCACATGCTCCATATCTGCGATGTTGTGTGTGGAGAAAAGAACACTGTGCTCTCCGCCTCCCTCCTCAAGATACTGACGCATCATACCGCAGAGACAGTCGCGCATCAGCGGGTCCAACGGCGATGCAGGCTCATCCATGATCAGACACTCCGTTTTTCGCGCGAGCGCTGCTGCCAGCGCAAGCTTCATCCTGTTTCCATCGGACAGGCTTGACACTTTTTTCTTTCCGCTCTCATCAATGCCAAGCCCCTTACACAATTCCCGGTAACGCGCACCGTCAAATGTCTCAAACAAAAGTCCGCTCACCTCTGCCGTCTGCGCGACTGTCCAGTGCGGCAGAAAATAATTGCCAGGTCCGGTGTAGCCGATACGCTCCTTTACCTTCTCCACGTCCGTCTCCTTCTCATCAAAATAGCGGATATTCCCCTGATAATCAAGACGGATGCCGGTCATGATATTGATGAGCGTACTCTTTCCCGCTCCGTTTTCCCCGATCAGCGCTGTGGCAAAGCCCTTCGGTATCGCAAGACTTGCAATGTCCAGCTCAAAGCCTTTGTATTTTTTCTTGATATCTGTTGCCTCTATTACATATTCCATCCTCATCGCTCTCCCTCCTCCGGCATCTGCTGCAATGCCTTTAATGTGTCAGCCAGCTCCTGGTCTGTCATGCCCGCAATCTTTGCAGCATGGATCGCCTCCAGCAGACACTCCTCTACCTTTCGCAGATGCTGCTCCTTTAACATCTCGCTGTCCTGCGCATTAACGTAAAATCCCTTTCCCTGCACCGCTGTGACAAGCCCTTCCGTTTCCAGCTGTTCGTATGCCTTCATCGTTGTGATGACGCTGATCTTTAAATCCTTCGCCAGACTGCGGATTGACGGCAGATATTCGCCTTGCGACAGCTTTCCCGCAAGAATATCCGTCTTGAGCGCCTCTGCAATCTGCTGATAGATCGGCACGCCGGAATTTTGTAATATCTTCAATGTATACTCCCCTTTCCATTAACCTCTCTTTTTGTTTATATGTTATATATACAGTATCATCAGTCGCTTGTCAAGAAAATTTTAAAATATAACGAAAATTTCTTTGGATTTTTGCTCTATTTATGTTATAATAATTCAAACTATAATATTAGTTTTTATATGCACATCTGATCGATTACAGGAGGTGAGTCCATTGTTTTAGTTCGTGAATAAATGGCACATGTTGTTGTAATCTTTTAATCGCTAAAATATGCGATAGATTGGAGTCATATATGAAAAAATTACTACGCTCAATCACCAGCATTTTCTTGTCAATCATTATGTTAACAACTCTCACTGTAACTGTATATGCCTCAAATAATAGTGACACTACTTTACCGTCTGGGGAAATCTATCAACTATCCAATAATTCATATATCCTACAAGACCTATCCTCCAATACCTCTGTCAAAGCATATAATATAGAAAATGGTATCTCTGTCTTTGAACAGTACAATGGAAATCAGTTGCAAAGCAAATATCTTGTGAGACCAGAAAATGGCACTATACAAGCAACTTATTATGATTATGATTCTGATTCTGATATTGCTGAAGAATTAATCAACATACCAAGTGCCAAACGCTCTGATCTTTCTTTAGCGGATACAACCTCACAAAGGCTCGGTCGCATCCGCTTTCAATATAGTTCTGGAGAAGGAAGCGGCATCTGCGGGGCATATGTAGATTTTAAGCAAAATACTGGTTCGAAAAAATACGATATAAATGGAACATACCGAGATTTAGCGGGTCTTGCTTCATTTATTGCCTCTGTTCTTGCATTGCCTGCCGCACCTGCGCTTGGTGTTGCAAAGAGTGTATTTAGTGCTTTTAGTTTTGCACTTGGAGCAGTATCTGTAACTATTCCTTCTTGCCCGCTTGACGCAACTTATGAACAAAATGAGTATTTACTTACAGATATTGATCTTCCTTCTCATACAAATAATTTTTATGGCACAAAGTATACAATTACAGAAGCTGGAAAGCACATAAATGATGTATACACAGACGGAACTTATTACCCAACGACATCCTGGAACGATCAAAATTTTGGAATGACCATCTATAACTATTTATTTAATTATAGTAATTGGAGAATTTATGCATGGAACTAGATTTTTCCCAAAAATAGCTTTATCAACATTTATGGTAATAATATACGTCGCGCTCCTGCTTCTCCTTGTCCTTGTCCGTTTCCCCTATTCCCGGACAGAACTCGCTGCCATAGAGGAGCAGGGAACCTTTTCAACACCCGCACAAACACTGTTTCTTACCGACAGCGTACATACCGCTTCGGAAACTTCCTTTTACTACCTTTGGAAAACTGCGGACGGCGAGCTGTATCTTTCCACAGCAACACGCTTTCCGTTTTGGAAGTCCTACGATCTGTCCAAGCCTGTGACCTTCCAACAAGCAGAACTTTATCAGCACTCTGACTTTTTCCATAAGGTCACACTCTCCTATCACGAAAATGAGCTGTCACTAGACGAGGAGACACAGCTCTCCTTCAGCGTATTGGCGCTTCCATTTGCTTTTCTGGTACTCCTTTGGAATTTTTTTGCCGCCTGTAAGGAGAAAAAGAGGCGCACGCAGTAGAAAATTTTCATAGACTTTATAAAACCGCCATGCCACAATAAAGTCATCGATAAATCGAAATTTTATTACAAAGGAGAAGGTGGATGAACAACGCAAAGCTTCAATCGCAAAAGGACGTACTTGTAAAAAATAGTCTTCGCCTATTCAACTCCCCTGCCCCTCATTCATGAGGGGTTA
>URJS01000099.1 GCA_900548205.1 uncultured Roseburia sp.
TAATTTATGAGAAAAAAATTACATTTTTTATAAAAAAGATAAAAATAATTTTCAAAATCATATTGACATATGCCATATGCCATTGTACAATCAGCCTAGAAACAATAAATAAAAGGAGGAACAATTTATGAAAAAGTTACTTGCCTTACTATTAACAGGTGCAATGACATTTTCAATGGCAGCCTGCGGTTCTGACGGAGAACCTGCTTCGTCCACGGATAATACCGGAAATACCGACAGCGCCGCCACAACAGAGCAACCACAGACAGCTCCTGCGGGAGAGGGGACAGACATTACGCTTTGGACCTATCCGGTAGGAAAATTTGCAGATGCTGCGACAGTGGACGGATTTATTGCTGCATTTAACGAGAAGTATCCGGACATCAATGTTTCGGTTGAGTACCTAGATTACACCTCGGGCGACGATCAGGTAACGGCTGCGATCGAAGCGGGAACGACACCGGATATTATCTTAGAGGGACCGGAACGATTGGTGAGCAACTGGGGGGCAAAGGGCAAGATGGTTGACCTTGCAGATCTCTGGGATGAGGAGGCGCTTGCAGATATTTCCGCGACCAGCGAGGCTGTTGTAAATGCATGTAAGTCTCCAGAGGGTGTATTCTATGAGTATCCTTTCTGTATGACAACACATACGATGGCGATCAATTATGAGCTGTTTGAAAAGGCGGATGCGCTTCAGTATATCAACGAGGACCGCACATGGACAACAGCGAACTTTGAGAAGGCGCTGCAGGTATTAAAGGACAGCGGCGTTGATACAACCGGCGTTGTATACTGCGGCGGTCAGGGCGGTGATCAGGGTACAAGAGCCCTTGCAATGAACCTCTACAACGCAAAGTTTACAGATGAGACGCATACCACATGGACGATGAATTCTGAGACTGGTGTAAAGGGACTGCAGCAGCTTGTTGACTGGAGTGAGGAAGGCTTGATCAGTTACGATGCAGGCGCACAGGCAGCAGACGAATTACAGCTTTTTGCAAACGGAACGATCGCAATGACATTTTGCTGGAACGCTTCCAACGAGGCACAATATGCTTCTTCGGTAGCATTTACACCGTATCCGGTAGCATTCCCGTCTGAGAGCGGAACACCGGAGCTTGCCGGCGGTATCTGGGGATTTGGTATTTTTGATAACGGCGACGCAGCGAAGATCGATGCATCCAAGAAGTTTATTGAGTTCATCTGCGATGATCCCGTACAGGGGCCGATCAGCGTGGCAAGTACAGGCTTCTTCCCGGTACGCGCTTCCTATGGAAACGTATATGCAGGAACAGAGGATGAGACTCGTATGGAGGTCTTTGCAAGCTTCATGCCGTGGCTTGGCGATTACTACAACGTAACAGGCGGCTGGGCTGAGCAGAGAACTGCATGGTGGAATATGCTTCAGCAGATTTTCGGCGGAGAGGATGTGCAGAAGGCAGCAGACGCTTATGTTGAAATTTGCAACAAGGCGACCGCAGAAGCAAAATAAGAAAATTTCACGAAACATAAAAATGAACTGAACGAAATAGAGGAAGGAAGGACACCTAGTTTTCAGTTGGTGAAACGCAAGGTGTCCTTTTTTCTCAGGAAAACAGCGTATTTCATGTTGGGAAGGGTAGTTTATTATGGAAAAAAGCAGAAAGAAGGAAGTTACAAAGCGCAGCAGAGCGCTGGTTATGCGGGAAACTAGGGCTGCCTATCTGTTTCTTTTGCCCGCATTGGTATTTTTTGTAGGATTTATTGTTGTCCCCATGATCATGTGTCTGGTTACGAGCTTTTTTAATTACACCATGACAGAATTTGAGTTCGTGGGCTTTGCGAATTACATAGAAATGTTTCAGGACCCTGTGTTCCTTCGGGCACTGAAAAATACAATTCTGATTGTTGTTGTAGCAGTTCCGGCAGTCACGGCATTTTCGCTTTGGGTGAGCACGGTGATCTACCCGATCCACGCTGCGAGCAGATCGTTTTTCCGTTGCGTGTTTTATCTGCCTGTCGTTACCGGTACGGTTGCAGTTGCGGTAGTTTGGAAGTGGATGTTTAATAAATATACCGGCTTGTTCAATTATGTGTTGTCAGAGACCGGGATCATTGATCAGAATATCAGTTGGTTGGGAGACGAAAAGTTTGCGATCTGGTGTATTATTCTTATCCTGTTTACGACCTCCATCGGTCAGCCGATCGTGCTTTATGTAGCGGCTCTCGGAAATGTAGACGCTTCTATGGTAGAGGCTGCGCAGGTAGACGGCGCGAATCATTTTCAGACGTTCTGGAAAATTAAATGGCCGTCCATTATGCCAACCACATTATATATTATTGTTATCACGACAATTAACTCATTCCAGTGCTATGCACTGATTCAGCTGTTGACGTCGGGCGGACCGAATCACTCGACCGATACGATTATGTATTATATTTATTATGAAGCGTTTAAGCTGTATCGGTATGGATATGGAAATGCCATGGGCGTATTCTTGGCAATTATCATAGCCGTGTTCTCAGCGCTTCAGTTTAAGCTGACAAAAGCAGGAAGTACAGATTAGGAGGTGGCACAGAATGAATAGCGGAGTAAAACGGCTTACACCGTACAAGATAGTTTCGATTGCCATCATGATCGTATTGGCAATTTTGTTTATTTTTCCTATTTACTGGATTCTTACCGGCTCTTTTAAAGACCCGATGGCAATCAATGCCGCAGTACCGGAGTGGTTTCCGAAGAATCCAACGCTTGATAACTATGTGAGGCTTTTTAAGAATCCGGCGCTTCAGTGGCTGTTCAACAGCGTGGCGATCTCGGTGGCTGCGATGGCGCTCACCTGTCTGACTGCGGCGATGGCAGGATATGCGCTGGCAAAGAAGCGTTTTGTCGGACAGAAGGTATTATTCAGTATCTTTATCTGTGCGATGGCGCTGCCAAAGCAGGTCGTATTAGTGCCATTGTTAAAGGAGATGTCCTTCCTTAATCTGCATGATACGCTGTGGGCAGTAATCTTACCTACGGTAGGCTGGCCGTTTGGTATCTTTTTGATGAAGCAGTTTTCAGAGACGATTCCTACGGAGATGCTTGAGGCAGTCAGGATCGACGGCGCGGGAGAGGTTCAGACGTTTGCGACGATCGTTCTTCCGATTGTAAAGCCGGGAATCGGCGCGCTTGCGATTTTTACATTTATTAATACATGGAATGATTATTTCCTGCAGCTGATCATGTTAAATTCTAAGACAACGCTGACCATATCACTTGGTATTGCGAAGCTTCAGGCGGAGATGTCAAACGATTTTGGACTTATCATGGCGGGCGCAGCGCTTGGCGCAGTTCCGATCATCGCAATTTTCCTGATGTTTCAGAAATATTTTACGCAGGGAATTACAATGGGAGCAGTCAAGGGATAAAATTTTGGTTGATGAAAAGAAAAGGGGGAATGATTTATGAACATAGAGAAATACCAAGGAGTGATTCCGGCATTTTATGCGTGTTATGATGAGACGGGAGCGGTGTCCGGCGAGAGAGTGCGGGCGCTGACCAGATACCTCATCACAAAAGGGGTAAAGGGGCTTTATGTCGGAGGTTCTTCGGGAGAATGTATTTATCAGAGTGTTGCAGAGAGAAAGCTGACGCTTGAAAATGTGATGGCAGAGGCAAAGGGAAAGGTTACCGTTATCGCACATGTGGCATGTAACAATACCGCGGACAGTTGCGAGCTGGCAGCTCATGCACAAAGTCTTTCTGTGGATGCGATCGCTTCGATTCCTCCGATTTATTTCCATCTGCCGGAGCATGCGATTGCAAAATACTGGAATGATATTTCCGCCGCAGCGCCTGATACGGATTTTATCATTTATAATATTCCGCAGCTTGCCGGCGTAGCGCTTAGTATCAATCTTCTTCGTGAAATGAAGAAGAATCCGAGAGTTATCGGTGTAAAAAATTCTTCCATGCCGGTGCAGGATATTCAGATGTTTGCGGATGAGGGCATGATCGTATTCAACGGACCTGACGAGCAGTTTGTATCGGGACTGGCAGCAGGCGCGGCAGGTGGGATCGGCGGAACCTATGCGGCGATGCCGGAGCTGTTCTTAAAGGCAAGAGAGCTGTTTTTGGCAGGAAATATGGAGCGTGCAAGAGAGGTCCAGAACGAAATCTGCAGGATTATCTATAAGATGTGCTCGACACATGGAAATATGTACGCAACCATTAAGGAGATTATCCGTTTGCAGGGAGGTCCGGATGTGGGCGGCGTGAGAGCTCCGCTTGCACAGCTGACAGAGGCGGATAAGGAGATTGCAGGGAAGTGTGCAGAGCAGATTGCGAATGCGATAAAGCTTTATTGCTAAGTGGGAGTCGGTCTGTACATAGAAAACAGAATGGCGGTTAGGCTTATGGCGGAATTTGGTCTATTTTTAGATATTCAGTTATTGTATAACCAACTGACAAAGACAGAGAAGAAAATTGCAGACTATGTTACAAAGAATGCAAATCAGGTGCTGTTTATGTCAATTACGGAGCTGGCGGACGCATGTAAGGTTGCGGACGCCAGCGTCTACCGTTTTTGCCGTACCATTGGGGTGAAGGGCTATCAGGAATTTAAGATGAAGCTGTCCTTAAGTATGGCGACGGCAGAGGACGGAACGCAGAAGGAGGCGCAAAAGCCTGAGAATTCAGATTCTGCCCAAAGAATGCTGGATGATATTTTGGAGTCCCAGATCAGTGCGTTGAAGGAGACGCATCTGCTGTTAAAGTGGGAGGAGATTGAGCGCATTGTCGGAATGATGGAGCGGGCGAAGAATATTTATTTCTTTGGAATTGGGGATAGTCTTTTGACGGCAATGGAGGCTCGGAATAAATTCCTTAGGATTACGAAAAAGGTGCATTGTGTGGATGATCCTCATATGCAGGCGATGATTGCCTCAATGGCAGAGCAGGACGATCTTGTATTTTTGGTTTCCTACTCGGGGGCGACAAAGGATATTGTGTATGTCGCTGATATTTTAAGCGGAGTGGGAGCGAAGGTTGTGGCGATCACACGGTTTTTGAAATCACCACTGACAAGCCATGTGGACGGCGTTTTGCTTTGCGGCAGTAACGAGGGACCTCTGGAGGGCGGTTCACTTGGAGGGAAGTTAAGTCAGCTTTATATCATTGATATTTTGTTTAAAGAATATTATCGGAGAAATCTTGGCATTTCGATGGAAAATAATCAAAAGACATCGAAAGCGGTAGTTGAGAAGCTGTATTAAAACAATGAAAGAAAGTGGATAGCCCGCAGGTCGTGAAT
>URJS01000100.1 GCA_900548205.1 uncultured Roseburia sp.
ATCATTTTGGTGCAAGCGTGATTCATGGGCAGCGTAGCAATATTTTGCGCTTACATAGAAGCAGCTCTGCTGCTGACTGTCATATCTTCCCAAAGCGGTTCCGCATTGGGTAATTCCGGAATATTTTCAAGCTTCATGGTATCATCCCCGCATACGTTGACCTCCCATGTATCCATAGGTTCCTCGGCAAAAACAGGGGTGCTGAAAGCAGGGACGATCAGAGTACATACAGCTAGCATTGTAATGAGTTTTTTCATAAAAACTTACCTCCTTCATAAAAGTCTGTGGATAGAAAGGTTTATGCAGTAAACAGGGACATTGGAATCACCTCCATTAACGATATGAATAATAGGTAAAAACAGATCATTATATCAATTTCTTCTTCTTTTAAATCCATTATATCACATGAGAAAATAAAACGCAATTTGTAGTTATTATTTTTTGTAAAATCATTCCATGGAATGTTTTTTGCTGACAGATCTGTTTGCGGAGACAATGGTCTGGTAGATATGCATGCGCAGCATAGGTCGATTTCCTACAAAAATAACCATTTAATGACAGTATTTAAAAATAATTTTGTGCAAGTTTTAAAAAGAAATAAAAAAGTGTATAAAATTGTTGGGAAGTGTATAGGGGATTTTATAGGAAAAACAGGAAACTCTATCGGTATGGAATGTGATATTTTTGGTAAAGCAATCGGTGGGGATGAACATAGCGATACTGTGGAGATTTTTGTGTATAAAAAATGAGTGTAGTGTATAAAAGCGTTTCGGAAGTGTTAGTTTTCTAGTTTGAACGTCAGGGCGAAATACGGTATGATTGCTGCAACAACAGGGAAGTACACAGAAGGAGGTAACAAAATGGATACAGAAACAATAGCAATGACAATCATTGCGCATGCCGGAGAGGCTTTGGATAAAGCATTTCAAGCGCTTGACGAGGCAAAGAAGGGAAATTTCGATCAAGCTAAGGTGCTGCTGAAGGAGTCTGAGGCAGAGTCCACAGAAGCGCACAGAAGCCAGACGGAGCTTTTGGTTGCGGAGGCAAACGACAAAAAGCTTGAGATCAATGTCCTTTTGATCCACTCACAGGATCACCTGATGACGAGCATGATGGCGCAGCACCTGATCAAGGAAATGATTTATTTGCATGAACACAAGGCAGACAAGACAAATTAGTAAAAATAACAATTAAAGGAGCGTAATGAGTATGAAAATTTTATTAGCATGTGCGGGCGGAATGTCTACAAGTATTTTAATGAAAAAGATGGAGAAATACTGTGCGGAAAAGGGTGAGGAACTGGTAATTGCAGCGATTGGTAAGGGTGAGGTTGAGACGGAGTGGCATAAATATGATTGTGTCCTCATTGGACCGCAGATTTCCTTTGCACTGGATGAGATCAAAGAGTGCGTGGGAATTCCGGTTGCAAAAATCCCGCCGGCAGATTACGGTATGGGAAATGCGGCAAACGTGATGAAGCTGGCGCATAGTCTGGTCGACGGAAAATAGAAATTAGTAAATAAAGAGGAGGAAATTTATGAATAGCGGAGCATTAGAAAAATTTGCGAACAGCAAATTTATGACAAAGCTGCAGGAGTTTAGCGTAAAGCTTTCTACCAGTCCTGCATTTTCAACGTTAAGCAACGGTATGGGCGCTACGATGGGACTCATCATGATCGGAGCAGTCGTGCAGATCATTTGTGCCATTGGGGGCTTTTTGGCTGGAAGGCAGGAGATGCGATTTACGACTCCATTTATCTTGTGTATCATATGACCATGGGAATCCTTGCATTTTTTATGGTGTTTTCCCTAGCTTATAATTATGCAAAAAAATTGAAGGTAAATCCTTTGCAGAGCGGCTTTACGGCAATGGTTTGTTTCCTGCTTTTATGTGCACCGATGCAGACAGTAACCTTGGCAGATGGAACAACGAAGCAGGTGCTTGATTTTGCAGGACTTGGTTCCTCCAGTATCTTTGTGGCGATCATTGTGGGAATGCTCTCTGTAAGAATTACAAAGTTTGCGATAGACCACAACTGGGTGATCAAGCTTCCGGATTCCATTCCGGAGGGTGTGCTAAACGGCTTTAACAGTATTATTCCGGCTGGTATTAATATTGTTTTATGGTATGGACTGGCGCTGTTGGTAGAAAGCTTTACCGGAACAACGCTGGCGAACTTTATCATTTACATCTTATCAATTCCGATCGGGTACCTGGTGTCTCCGGTAGGTATGGTGATCATGGTTTTACTGGCACAGTTTTTCTGGTTTTTTGGTATTCACGGAACAACGGTTATTTATTCAGTTATTATGATTCCGATGCTGGAAGCTTATGCAACAAACGCAGAGTTGGCAGCAGCAGGTCTGCCGTTAGAGTTCAGTTTTATTTTCCTGATGGGAGCAAACGGACTGATGGGAGGAGCAGGCAATACGCTCCCAATGTGTATCATGGGCTACAATTCAAAATCGGAGCAGATACGTGCAGTCAGCCGTGCGTCGTTAGTACCGGGACTTTTCAATATTAATGAGCCGGTAGTGTTTGGACTTCCGATCATGTATAACCCGATTTTACTGATTCCATTCTTATTATGTCCGCTTGTTGTAATGGGAATGATGGGCGTTGCTTACTATTTCAGATTGATGGCATACCCGTCAGTTATGGTTTTGGCATGCCTGCCGATCATCTTCTCAAATTATATTACGACGCTTGACTGGAAGAACTGTGTCTTTGCGATACTGACTTTCCCGGTATGCTGGATCATTTGGTATCCGTTCTTCAAATTATATGAGAAGCAGTGTATCGCCAATGAGAAGGCAACAGCAGAGGCTGACAGCGAATAGGAAAAGGAGAGAGTGTGTATGCTTACATTGGGAGTATCGTTATATCCGGAGCAGGAGACGATCGAGGAGATTGACCAGTATTTAAAAACCGCATCAAAATATGGTTTTACAAAGGTATTTACAAGTATGTTTTCAGTTCCCGGCACAAAGGAGGAGGTCTTTGACTACTTCAAAAAATTCTGTGAGATTGCACACAGCTATGGCATGAAGGTGTCCGGCGACTGCAATACGGAGTTTTTGGAGAAGATGGGCGCCAGTGAAAAGGATCTGACCATTTTTAAAGAGATGGGAATTGACATCATCCGCATGGACTTCTGTTATATGGATGAGAGGGACGTTGCGCTGATCAACAATGACCTCGGCATCGGCATTGAGCTGAACGCGGCGATGGTGCAGGGCATCGAGCTGGCGTTAAAGAATGGCGCGAATCCGAAGAACTTTTCCGCCTGCCATAATTTTTACCCGGAGAGATACACGGCGGGGGATCTGGAATCCGTAAGAGCGGTCAACAGACAGTTGAAGGAGCTTGGGATCCCGTGCGCGATCTTTATTTCGAGCAACCGTGAGGGAGCGCATGGACCGTGGCCGGTGCAGAATGGTCTGCCAACGCTTGAGGATCACCGCTGGATCCCGGCGGAGCTGCAGGTGCGCCATCTGATCGCACTGGGCGATGTGGATGAGGTGCTGTTTGGAAATGCGTTTGCAAGTGAAGAAGAATTTCAGGCGATCCATGAGGTAATGCAGAGTGCATATGTGAATGTTCCTGCGGACGAGTCTCTTGGAATGCTCGCGAAGATTTTGCCGCACGGCGATCTGACAAGAGTACCGTTTCGCGTAGAGCTTGCGGACGGCGTGACCGATCTGGAAAAAGAGATTTTGTTCGATTATCCGGCGCACGGCGTAGGCGAATACGTATACTATATGATCCGCTCCCGCTGGACGCGCATCCAGTACGGAAAGCAGTCGATTCCGGCAAGGGAGAGCGGAAAGGAATACTATGAGCCGGGCGATGTTGTCATCGTAAATGACAATTTAAAGCATTACCGCGGTGAGGTTCAGATCGTGTTAAAGGAGATGAAGGTGGATGGTCAGCGCAATCTGCTGGGACACATTTCACCGGAGGAGAAAATCTTATTGAAAGAAGTGAAGCCGGGCGATACGATCTGCTTCTTACATTAAAAAATTAGGAAAATTCATTCCTATAAAGCAAAGCCCTCTGGGGGACCGCACTGCGGCGGAAGGGAATGGTGTCACTGACGCAGCCTGTCGCAGGCGGAGAATCCCGCAGGGGATTCTTTCGATAAAAAGATGTAGGTTTACAAAAAAAGAGAAAGGTGGGGGATAAGATGAAGCATGAGTTAGGAATTTCTGTTTATCCGGACTTAAGTCCGTTGGAGGAGATTGAGAAATATTTTGAACTGGCAGCCAAATACGGCGTATCAAGGGTATTTTCCAGTATGTTTTCGGTGGAGGGAACAAAAGAGGAGGTGCTGGAATATTTTAGAAAGCTGATCGTGGCGGCGCACAAGAACAACTTAAAGGTGTCTTTGGACGTCAACCCGATGTGTTTTGAGAAAATGGGAGCAAAGGCGGATGACCTTAGCGTATTTCAGAGTATTGACGTGGATATTTTGCGCATGGACTTAAGCTTTGGGGCTGCCGAGGATGCAAAGCTTGTCAGAAATCCTTACGGCATCACGATCGAGTTCAACAATGCGCCTAAGATTGTGAAGGGGCTGCTTGCGCAGGGCATTGACGCAAAGGATTTTTATGTCTGCCACAACTTTTACCCACAGCGCTATACGGCGATGAAGTGGGAGCAGTTCATAGAGAAAAATATAGAACTGAAGGCTTGTGCAAAGAACCTTAGGATTGGTGCGTTTATTTCCTCAACAGCGCCGGATACACATGGCGTATGGGATGCGGTTTGTGGACTTCCGACGGTAGAGCGCCTGCGTATGCTGCCGATTGATCTGCAGGCGAGAATGCTTCTGGCTACCGGAAATGTGGATGATATTTTGATTGGAAACGCCTATGCGAGCGAGGAGGAATTTAAGCGTCTGCAGGAGGTGATGCAGGAAAGCGATAAGTTGGGCGGAGAAATAGACCCAACCTTAAAAATGCTGGTGGATCATGGTCTGATCAGTCTGGAGAAACCGATCAAGCGTCTGCGCGTCACACTCGATGGAAGTTACCGAGAAGGAAAAGGAAGTGCTGTTTGATTTCTTCCCGCACCTTGATATGGGAGACAGCTCCGAGTGGATCTGGAGAACGAGAATTTCCAGATTTAAGTACAGCCTGAGTAGTCTCGGAAACACAATGCATAAAGGATGAGATTTTTGCATACAGGGCGG
>URJS01000101.1 GCA_900548205.1 uncultured Roseburia sp.
TCTATTATCTCAAAAAATCTGGCCGCATTCTATGTACTGACTATGGAGCGTTTACCAAAAATTAGTCGTATATTGCAAATATGGCTTATGAATGAAAAATGACTAGAATCAAGCCTCCAAGTTTCCAAAAGATTTGGAGGCTTGATTCTGCCCATTTTTAGAGGAAAGTAATTTCCGAAACAAACAATCTATGGTACAATATCCTAGAAGTTATCAACGGGATAGGTGGATCATAGAGAAAGAGCAGAACACAAATCACACGCAGGTCAGAATGACCTGTATCTCAAAAACAAATCTAATCTTTTTCTATGGCAGGTGCAAAGTGGTGCATCATGCTTATTTTTGCAGGTCCGATAGGGGACTGTTGCATCATTTTAGAACCCAGACTTAACGAATAAGTCATGGGATGTGCATCTTTATTGCGCACTCATGGCATGTGGAGACTTGCGTGCAATTAGCTCGCAAAAACCAGAGATTGAACAGATAGACAGAGTCGATAAAAGACTTGTATTCAAGATTTTATATTAAGAGACACAGTTACGAAAGGAGGATTGAAAATCGGAAGGAATTGCAGAAAAATTTGGTCATATAGGCTGATGTAACTGAGCGGATGCGGTATAAGAAATTAAAATAATGGGGAAAAGCGGGGGATAAGGAGATGAAATTTCTGGATCGGCGAAGCAATGAGATCAAAGAGGCATTTGAAATCCTGATTAGGGAGGAGAAGGCATATGTCCGATTTAAAGAAGGTGGGAAAGAGTATGCGTACCATAAAGAGAATATTGAGTTGATTGAAGATAGTGGAAAAGCTGACTGTCCATTTGTCGTGTATCGGCTGATGAAAGAGTGCTATAAATGCCGTAAACAGACGTCGGTGTTGACATACATTGTTTTTGATGATGGTACAGATGAGGATGTTGTTTTTCCGTGGGATAAGGAGAGATTGTTAGAGAACCAGCATATATTAGCCCACATGCAGGATCCAAGCATCGAGTATTATGGATTAAAGGTGGTGGGGGATGACGACAGACTGGATCACCTTTTAATGAAAAAATTTCCGAACAAGATTCAGTGTAAATACAGCAAGGTGCAGCAGAGAAGTTATCCGATGAATTTATGTGATCATTGTGGTGCAATTCAGGGCTGGAATTATATTTACAGACAGGTAAACGAAATGATAAAGGGGAAGCAGGAAATCAGAAAGTGTTATTTGGATGGAGGAGAAAATTAGTTGTGCCTAATGAGGCGATATTAAGCGGTGTTGAAACATTTACCGCATTTAGCTATAATGACAAAATATTCGGTTTAGAACCTCACCGAGATTAGAACCATATACAAAGGTTCTGGAATAGAATCATGGTTATATTGTCGTTATGGCGAGGTATGAGGGAATAGAAGAAGAGGAGGAAGATATCGATTTAGTGCCAATTCTTCAAAATTTATATTTTAATGTAAACGAATTTTTAAAACCGATACAGAAGGTGAGGATTGAATATGTGTAATATAGAACCTTATTTAAAGTGGTCAGAGAAAAGTAGTCATGGCTTTTATAGCCAGTAAGCAAAATAAATATTTCTATCAACCAATCTTAACACGAATGAAAAGGAGCACCCTATGAATCCCATTGCCCGTGATATTTTCCGTGCCATTCACGAGGGAAAATGGCTGAGCATCGAATACCGCAACAAAGACGATCAGATCACAAAATACTGGATCGGAATCCGGGACTTAAACAGCATCAAGCGCACGCTGTCTGTGGACGGGCTGCACTTAGGTCAGTATACCGTAGCGGAATTGGATCATATCAGGATCGAGGGTATTTTATCCTCCAGAGTGATCGAAGGCTCGTATTGTCCGGTCAATAGGGAGCTGGTGCAGGATATTTATGAGAATCCGAAAAGGTATGCCGCGCTGTTTGAACACACGGCAAATCTAAAAATTTTAACCTATCTGGAAATGTGCAGCCGCATGGACACAGTACCGTATGTCTCTGATTTTGCCCTGATCCGCTATATGGACAGGGAGCAGATGCAGGGGGAGCGCTATGCGCTGAGCGAGGAGCAGTTTCAGACGATCGTCAGAAATTTTCAATATCATGCAGACAAGACGGAGCAGACGGGCGGAGCGCTGCATATCAGGCAGCTTGCGATGAATGTGCTGAGCGTTCATACAGCGAGAGGCTTGTATGTCATGGCATACCGCAAGCTGCATCTGGATGTGAAGCACCGGGAATTAAAGCCGGATGAGGAGATTACGATCTGTACGGAATTTACGCTGGATGGCACGCAGCAGAGCATCCGGCGTTTTTTGGATGCGGAAGAATATGAGCTGCTGGAACATTTTGAGAGAAATCAGGAGAAGATCAAGGACTGTATTCTGCGGCGTCTGCCGGGGCGGGGAGAAGCCATTGACGATATGCCCTACATCATAGGGCTTGGCATGGATATACCGCTCGACCTGCACAAGGAATACGGTTCGATCATGAAGCTGTATCAAAAGGGGGAAGTGCCGGTACCGCTGAAAGCATTTTTCGGGGATTTACTGGAGCGTCCAAGAAAAACTGGCGCTTATCCGATTGCCCTGATTCACCCGCGCATCAATATGGATCAGCTTCTTGCAATCCATAATGCGATGAAATACCCGGTTGCATACATTCAGGGGCCGCCGGGCACGGGAAAGACAAACACGATCATCAACACGATCGTCACCGCATTTTTTAATGAGCGCACGGTGCTGTTTGCATCTTATAATAATCATCCGATCAACGGTGTGTATGAAAAGCTGTCACAGATGCAGTATCGCGGAAAAACGATCCCGTTTCCGATTCTGCGTCTTGGCAACCATGACAAAGTAAAAGAGGCGCTTGTGACGATCGGGACACTCTACAACAGTGTCAAAAATGTGAAAGTGTTTGAGGGAACGTTAGACCGGAATAAGGACGACCGGAAAAAGCGCGCCAGACGTCTGTCGGAGCTGTTAAAACGCTATGAGGAGCTTCTCGATCTAAAGGAGCGGCAGGAGACGATGGAGCGCCTAGTCGATTATGAGCGGAAAAACGGGTTTTCGGCACAGATGCTGCCATTTGAAGCGGACTTAAGCGGGAGACAGCGCAGGCAGCTGGAAAAAAAGATGGCGCAGGCGGGAACGGTGTCGGAGGAGGAGGCGATCGCCCTGCTCGATGACGATACCGAGGAATTGAAAAAATATCTGTACTATACATCCGCGCGCTATATTCAGAAAATAAACAGTCCGAGAAATGCCGGGCTGCGCGAGATTTTGGAGATGGAGGACGAGGAAAAACGTGTGGACGCTTTTTCCAAATACCTCTCAAAAAAGGAAAATATTGCAAGGCTGCAAAAGATTTTTCCGGTGATTGCGACGACCTGCATTTCCGCGCATCGTCTTGGCGAGCCGGAGCCGATGTTTGATATGGTGATCATGGACGAGGCGAGTCAGTGCAACACGGCGGTTTCTCTCGTGCCGGTGGTGCGTGGAGAGAGCCTGATGCTGGTGGGAGATCCGCAGCAGCTAAATCCTGTTATTTTGCTGAGCGAGGCGGTCAATGAAAAATTAAAAAAGCGTTATTCCGTAGCGGACGAGTACGACTACCGCAAAAATTCGATCTATAAAACATACCTTGCCTGCGACGCGGTCAGTGATGAAATCCTGCTCCACAATCATTACCGCTGTCATAAGAGCATTATCGAATTTAACAACCGTAAATATTACAATTCCAAATTAAAGATAAAATCCGAGAGCATGGGGGACGAGCCGCTCTCCTATGTGGATATGACGGATGCGTTTACCAATTACAAAAATACAGCGCCTGCGGAGGCGAGGGAAATCGCCAGATACGCGGCGGAGCATCCCGATAAAAGCATCGGCGTCATCACACCGTTTGTCAATCAGAAAAAGCTGATCGAGGAGGAGTTAAAGAGTGCGGGTGTCACGGGAGTGACCTGCGGAACGGTTCACGCCTTTCAGGGGGACGAGAAGGACGTCGTTTTATTTTCCACGGCGATTACAGACCAGACGCAGGCGGGAACGTACGAGTGGCTGAAAAATAATAAGGAACTCATCAACGTGGCGACCTCAAGGGCAAAGGAGCAGCTGATCCTTCTCTCGAGCGTCAGAAATCTGGAACGTCTCCATACGTCAGAGGGGGAAGACGATCTGTACGAGCTTGCGGCTTATGTCAGGTCCAACGGCAGGACGACCGTCACGCCCAAGCAGGCAAATTCAAGGGCGCTCGGCGTCAAGCCGTACAGCAGTGCGACGGAGGAGGCGTTCTTAAAAAACCTCACCCATGCCCTTGAAAATATCTGGATGACGCAGAGCCGGTACGCAGTGCACAAGGAAGTGCCGATTTCCCATGTCTTTTCTGAAAATGAGACGGGCAGCGATCTGTTTTACAACGGCAGATTTGACTTTGTTGTATACGAGAAACAAGGCGGACAGGAGCTGCCGATTCTCGCCATTGAGCTAGACGGCAAGGAGCATTTTGAGGATGAGGTCGTAAAGAAACGCGATAAAAAGAAAAATGAGATCTGCAAGGCGCATGATCTGCAGATTATCCGTGTAGAAAATTCCTATGCCAGAAGATACAACCACATGAAAGAAATCCTGCTGAATTACTTTTCGACGATACACTGACGGCGCAAAGGAGGGCAAACTTATGAGTGATTTTGAAATGCTCTCCATCGTATTAATGATGTTAAGTATCATTGTGACGATTCTGATGGCGTATATAAATCAAACAAAAAAGTAACCGCCCTAAGCCAAAGGAATGCGGTTACTTTTTGTAACACATAAAATCTGGACTAACTAATTATCAGTAGTGCCTTATTTATATCTATAATATACCACTAATCTGATATATTGTAAACATATAATTTGAGAATCAGTAGTGGAACTCACAGTAGTTTCATCGTCAAAAAAGGAGGCGCTAAACAAAAGCCGCCTCTTTCACTCCAACCGTATTTACCATATTCCCATCACTCTCTGGAGCACTAGGCTCACCACAGTGATGCCGCCCCAGCAGCACGCGCCGAGAAGCAGAGGTTTCCCACCGGTTTTGATCAATTTCACAATATTACTGTTCAAGCCGATGGCAGCCATCGCCATCACGATAAAAAAGTAAGCGCAAAATATTGCTACGCTGCCCATGAATCACGCTTGCACCAA
>URJS01000102.1 GCA_900548205.1 uncultured Roseburia sp.
AAACCCTCCGGGGGATCGCACTGCGGCGGAGTGGAACTGTGTCGCTGATGCGACCGACAGCAGGCGGAGAGTTTCGCCTGCGAAACTTTTTTACTTTATACGATTGTCTTTTTTCTCTGACCAAGGATCCGGATCACGCCGACCGTCTCCAACGACCGCGCGATCAGGAAAAAAACTGCGGAATCGATCGGCCACATGATCAGATTCTTAATGATGCGCGGACCGACCAGAACAAAAAAGCCATCGCCATACAGCACCGACAGGCAAAGGGTATTGAGCACCACATTGCAGACCAGCATCACGACAAACTTTGCCGCAAGAACTCTCCAAAATGTCAGCGGCTTCTTGTAATAAAAACAGCCGTACAGCACGCCTGCCAGCACCGTGACAAGCGTCAGCGGAAGGAAATACGCCCCGGTCGGCTTCATGAGGAACTTCAAAACATCAAGCACCCCCGCAAAAATGCCTCCGGTCACCGGACCGAACAGATACCCCACGATGCCGTTTGGGATAGACGAAAACCCAATACGGATAAAGGGTCCCAGTTCAATCGAAAACATACCCAGTATCACGGCGACTGCTGCCAGCATTGCCATGACAGTGATGGTTCTTACAGATTTCAGTTCCTTGTAAGAATCGGCGAACAAAGTGACGAATTTTCTCATAAAAAAATTACCTCCTTTGCAGACCTCTTACTACAACGGGAGATAATATTCCTATCTTCTGATGCAGCGGGATGCGACTCATGTACCGCAAGAAAATCTTTTCGTCTGGCTGACAACTCCCTGTTCAGCCGGCACTTAACGCACATGAATCTACTCTGCGAAACTTATGTGATTGTGAGGGAGAGACCTGCTCCCGCGCTCTGTAACTCCCTTAGTATAGCATATATGGCGCGGGATGCAAGTGGTTTTTATATGTGCTTCACCGCCTTAGCAAGAAAACAGGATGATTTATTCAAAAAGACGGTAATGTGTATTCCTCCCTTTGCCCTCCTGCACAATCTGCTTTTTTTCCAGCATCCGTCTCAACAACCGACCGCACGTTGTCTGGCTGATTCCCAGTTCTTTTTCCAAATCTTTTCTTGTGAAAATTCCTTGTCTTTTTGCCAGATTGATTACTGCATCCTCCTGCACGTTGTCTTCCGCCTGATCTGCATCCGGTTTTCCTGCTCCCATATGCACGTTCAGATTTGGAAGAATAATCTTAAAAGCGTTGTCAGAAGTTTCAATTTTAACTTCCTTTCCGGTTCCTGCATAGGCTTCTTTCATCTTCAGTATTCCGGTTCCATAGGCTTCGATCAATTCCAACCGATAAAAAACGTTTGCCAGCTTCACATTCCGGCATACGGAAATGCCCAGCAGGACATCTTTCAGGGTCACGCCGCTTACAAGCCCTCCAACAGAGGTAAATTCAAGCCGATCTTCATAAAGACTGATAAAAGTGCTGGCACGGAAAGAATATTCACGATGTACAAGCAAATTCAGAAGCGCCTCCCTGACCGCAGTTTCCGGATAATCTCTCTGATCGATCCGATGCAGCTTTTGAAAAGTAGAATGTGTCCGATTGCGGAAATCAATATAGTCGTAGACCCCATCCATCTGCCGGAACAAAGACCCTGAAAATTCTTTCCGATCCTTAAACTGATTTTGGGTCGTTCCTTCAAAGGCAGCCACCTTGATCGTATGCACACACTGATCGGACAACAAAAGCCCCAGATTTGTATAAACCCCGTCATGTGTCATAATTCCTAATGTTTTCATCTGAGTTTCCCCAAACAAGACATTTCTTTCAGAAAATTCCCTCGCAGCTGCGTCAAATGTTAAATTCTGTTCCAGCGACCGCATTTCCTCAAAATGATCTCCATCCGTTTCTTTGATCATACGCCGGATTGCCGTATTGGTCGCCGGCACAGACGAATATCCCTGACGTACAAAAACACCCTCCGGCCGCAGTCCCTTTTTCGCAATATAATATGGACGTTCCGTTCCCTGCTGGATATCAATGACAACAATCCATTTTCCATCCTCGCTCAATGTTGTATAGTGCAGAAACATTGTCAAGTCAGGTTTGATTGCATCCCGAACCATATTGCTGACCTGCAATGCCACTGCATCCGGGTCATCTACTCCAACTACTGTACCATCATCCCAAACACCAATATACAGTTTCCCACCTTCACAATTTGCAAATGCAATAATTTCCTTCTTGATATCGTCCACCACAACAGATTTTAATTCTACCGTTTCGCTTTCCTGAAAAGTCATCACATCGCCTCCTGCAAATATTCTAACCATATTCTAACCATTCTAACCAACCTTGTCAAATATTGGTCAGAATGTTGGTTAGAATATTGGTTAGATATGATACGAAATCACTTTACAGCACCATCAACAGCGTCCCCGCCCCGATCAGCACACACCCAACCACCGATCTCACCGTAAACTCCTCATGCAGGAACACAAACGCCAGCACCATTGTGAGCACGACACTCAGCTTATCGACGGGAACAACCTTTGACGCCTCGCCGAGCTGCAGGGCGCGGTAATAGCAGAGCCACGACGCCCCCGTCGCCAGCCCTGACAGGATCAGAAACAGCCAGCTTTTTCTGCTGATCGCAGAAATCCCGGTCTGCGCGTGCGTCAGGAACACCATCCCCCACGCCATCGCGACCACAACCACGGTGCGGATCGCCGTTGCCAGATTGGAATTGACGCCGTCAATCCCAATCTTTGCAAGGATCGAAGTGAGCGCCGCAAACACGGCAGACAGCAGTGCAAATACAAACCACATACCCATTCCCCCAAAGTCTTATTCTTCTGTCTTTCCAAGCTTTTTCATCGTGTCCTCCTTTACCGCCTGCCGCAGCCTGCGCAGATAGGGCGAAAACGCCGCCTTATCCTCCCCATACGTCAGATTCAGCTCGTACTCCAGCGGGATCCACGTCCCAAGATCTGCCTCATTGTGCTGGATCACCGCCTCCAGATTATCAAACGCCTTATAAAGCTTTGCCTCGACCGTCTCGCGCGCTTCCATCTCCGCATAGAGCGCAAGCATCTCCCCGGCATAATTCTCCGGCAGCGTCCGCACCCACTCCTGCAGAAGGTCTTCCTCCCTCGTCTCATCCGTTTTCGTCTTGTCAAAGCTTGGAATATCCCCCGTAAACGCCTCGCCCAGATCATGGATCAGGCACATCCTGATCACCTTATCCATGTCCGCCTCCGGAAATTCATCCCTCAGAAAATACGCCATCAGCGCGAGCCGCCAGCTGTGCTCCGCCACGCTCTCATGCCTGCCGCCCGACGTATAGCTGTGCCTTGTCGTATCCTTTAACCGCTCCGCTGTGTGCAATACCTCCAAAAACCTTCTCACTTCCATGAACCCCTACCTCTCTTTCTTTACCTTTTTCAAAAAATACAGACCCGCCGCATCCGCAAGCGCCCAGCCGATCGGAATACTCAGCCAGATCCCGCGATAGCCGACTGCCCCGATTCCCGACAGCACATATGCCAGGATCACTCTGCTCCCCAGAGATATGACCGTCAGGATCACAGAAACCATGGGCTGCTCCACGGCACGGAAATACCCATAGCACAAAAACAGCAATCCGATCAATCCGTAAAAAGCTCCCTCGATGCGCAGATAAGAAATCCCTATCCGGATAATCTCCGCGTCCGTCGTAAAAATCCGCATCATCTCTCCGGCAAACGCTACCACCAGCACGCTGACCGCCGTGCCGAACACAAACGCGGCGAGCCCCGCTTTCCTCCCTCCTTCCCGGATGCGCCCCGCCTTTCCGGCGCCGTGATTCTGCGTCACAAACGTAGAAAATGCGTTTCCGAAATCCTGCACGGGAGAATATGCAAACGTGTCAATTTTCACCGCTGCCGCAAACGCCGCCATCACCGCCGTTCCAAAGCTATTTACCAGCCCCTGCACCATCAGAATCCCAAAATTCATGATCGACTGCTGCATGGATGTCAGCAGCGACAGACTCAGAATATTCTTTAAAATATCCTTGCGGAAATATCTCTGCTCACGTCCAAACCGCAGGAGGGGCACTTTTTTCCACGCATACATCCAGATGCCAAGCCCCGACACATACTGCGCGATCACCGTCGCTGCCGCCGCACCAGAAATCCCAAAATCAAAAACTGCAACAAACAGGACGTCCAGCGCCACGTTCAGGACTGCCGATACCCCAAGAAACAGCAGCGGGATCATGGAATTTCCGACCGCGCGCAGACTATTTGCAAAATAATTATAGAGAAACGTCGCCAGAATGCCGCCGTAGATCACCGTCACATAAGAGCGCATCATCCCGTAGACGTCCGGCGGAATCTGCAGCAGCACAAGGATCGCATCCATTCCCAAATATACCGCCACATTCAGCAGTATGGCAAACCCGCCGATCAGAAAAAACGCCACGAAATTGCCGCAGCCGAACGCCTCCTTGTCCTTCCTCCCATACTGGATCGACAAAAACGCACTGCTGCCCATGCACAGCCCCAGGATCACCGACGTCAAAAATACCATAATGGTATATGCCGAGCCAACTGCCGCCAACGCTTCCCTCCCGAGAAACCTTCCCACGATCAGCGTGTCCGCAATATTATAAAACTGCTGGAGCAGATTCCCGATCATAAGCGGAATGGAGAACCGCACCAGCCCCGCAACAATATTTCCCTTTGTAAAATCCACCCCACGCCGCTTTTGTCCCCGTCCAACTTCCATACTTCCATCCCTACCGCTCAACTTCTCTTTCATGAGCCTTGAAAAAATCATAGTATGCCCGCACATTTGCAAGCTCCGTCCGCCGCTTCACATCCACCGCGTCCTCATCCATATCATAAATCTTCGCCCCATGCATGAAAACAACGAGCGCCACGCTTTGCGGGCCACTCTTATGTCAACAACGAGCGCCACGCTTTGTGAGCCGCTCTTATGTCAGTCGCCGCCACCCGTAAAACGGGTGGCTCGGCTCGCTGGGTATAACCCCTTGAC
>URJS01000103.1 GCA_900548205.1 uncultured Roseburia sp.
TTAAGATTGCGCCGGCGCTGCTTCTCTCCTGCACGGTAATTCCTGTCAGCACCCCAAACGACGCGAGCGTTTTCTCATCTGCCTCTTTTAGCTCCTGCATTCCCTGTGCGTCAAAAAAAAGGATGTTTGCAGGCGCGACTGATTTTCGTGCAAGCAATATTTCATTGATCTTTCCCGTTTTCTCTCTGTAATCCGCAGCGGCAAACCAGCGGTAATATTTCACATCACTGTCATACCCGTTCGTTTTCTGACTAATATAATTGCGAAACGTTTCCTCATCGGACAGATCCAGCGCCGCCGCATCTGTATTTAAACAGACGGACTGCAGATAACCATAAGACGTCTCGTCCGCAATATTCCAGATTTTTGCCGTATCCGTATACCCCATCGAGGTAGAAAAATAATAGGCCTCGACAGGTTTGCCCTCATAGAGGATCATTTTTCCTGCCGTTTCATAAACTGCCCGTTTCGCTGCTTCCTGCGGTTCTGTCTTATTATATACCTGATAAGAGGTGCTGTCATTGATATGCGCCCCAAATTCTGCCAAATCTGCACGCAGCAGCTGGATGTAAGCGTAGCTCCTCGCACAGACTGCCTGTGCCTTGAGCGCCTCAAGCTCATAGCTTTGCGGCATCTCGCTTGGAACGACCGCGCACAGATACGTCTCAAAGGGCACATCATTGACTACCGTGTACCCCTGTTCATTTCCCCGCACCTCCAGCACACCCGGATAGCCATTTGACGTAGGAGTGCCCGCCGCATCACAGAAAAATATTTTTCCTTCCCCGTTCACCGGAGTCACTGTCAGCATCCCCGCCGTTTTTGCCGCGATATAGGTTTCTGCCGAAATCACTGTGCCGGCTGCGATCTGAGTCGCCTGTTCGCCGCAGCTTACCACCGCGTCAACATCACTTTTCAGATAGACCTGTTCGCGGCCAAGAGCAGCACGCGGATATTCTGAATATCGGCAGGCTGGTTCAGCAGGATCGCGCAGACTTGATTTTCTCCCGTCACATAGGTGACGTTCATATTGCCGAGCACTATATCGGAAAGCTTTTTCTCCGTCACCTCCCCGTAGGTCTGGTAGATGGGCAGGTACTTTGGATGACTGATCTTTCCATAACCCTCAATTTCAATCGTAGAATCATCATACGAAAGCAGCTTTCCCTCTATCATATCACGCTTCACACGAAGCGCACAGATTTCGCCGTCCTGAATAACAATATCGCAAAGCCCTGTTTCTACCGGATTGCCGAGCGTTCCTATTTTCTTTTCATAGGAAGCGCCTCCGTACAAAAAATGGATCTGATCCTCTGTGCACGCAGTCAGATATGCATTGGAAATACTGTGTTCCCCGCCGCTTATCCCTCCGATACCGATACACTGCTCCTGTATACAGTACAGCTCATAGCTTTGCCATTTAGAAAAATAATACTCCGGCAGGCGGGTGTGATAATCTCCCTGATCCGTGACAAGACGCGTGCCCTCCTCTGAGGCAGCAGTGTCTAAGATCAAAAGCTCCTTTTTTTCCACGAACCGCTCGGTATCAAGCAGATCCAAGATCTGCTCATACAAACGCTTCCATTCTGCACGGTCGATCAGCGCTTGCCCCGTAACGGAAGGCTTTTCTATGTAATCTGCGACGCCAAGCTTTAGCAACAGCTGTTCCAGAATCTCTCCGGTAAGCTCCTCCCTCGCGTAAGGCGCAAAAAAAGCAGCCCAATCCGTACCCTGATAGATACCAAAGGACAGCTCCTCACAAATTTCCGCCAGAGGAACCGATTTCTCCGAGTATTTTTCCATGCTGCTTTTTCTTTCAAAGAACAGCAGAATACAGATGCCTGCAATTACCAGTAGTAATAAAAGAATTTTAAATTTTCTTTTCATCTTCCTTCCGACTCTTTCTCAAAACAACGGACACCTCGCCGAGCGCGGTGTCCTTCTTCCAACAAATAGAAGCTGCCTTAAAAATAAAGCAGCTTCTTTCTTTCGTCTTTTTTTCATTCTTTGGTACATATAAGATTCTTTGGTAGCTCTGTGACTCTTTTGTGCCTTCTAAGCTTCTTTTGTACCTCTATCCTTCTCTTGTAATGACCCAAAATGCCGTTTCCTGCGTTTTTGACTCCTAGCTACCGCTAGGTGGGTAACCGCACGCCGGTTTCTGTCTTCCACTGCTCGCGTACCAAAGGTACTGATGGCTTGACATCCGCCTGCGAATTTAAGAATCCCATAAAAGTAAATGTAGGTTCAAAAATGCAGGGTGTCGAACACCTCAGGCTGTTTGTCTTTCTTTATTATACTTTAATATGCCCGATTGCGCAACTAAAAATTAGTGGGAATTTTTAGTTCCTTTTCACAAAAAGACAGTTTGAGAGCCGTTAGGATCATTACATTTAATGACTGGCAGGGAAAAATGGTCTTAAGGTATTTGCCATCTGTGAGATCGGCATACTCTGCAGCCAGATCCTTCCGGGACCTGTCACAACCGTATTAAACACACCCTCGCCGCCAAACAGCATATTCTTGACACCCGGAACTGTCTTGATCTCCACCTGACAGGATGGCGTCATCGCTGCAAGATAGCCGGTATCCACAATAATCTGCTGTCCCGGCGCAAGCTCATATTCTTTGATAAAGCCGTCAAATTCCAAAAACACCGTTCCGCTGCCTGACACCTTTTGCATGATAAAGCCCTCACCGCCGAAAAATCCGGCACCGACTCTTTTCTGGAAAAATGTAGAAAGCGCAACGCCCTCGCTTCCTGCGAGAAACGCAGATTTCTGTGCCACAATCTCTCTGCCCGGTGCAATCTCAAATGCGCGGATAGAGCCCGGAAAGCTGGATGCAAACGCAATCATTCCATTGCCGTTTTCAGCTGTATAGCGGTTTAAAAATAGACTCTCACCCGAAAGCGCACGCCCAAACATCTTGCCGATGCCGCCTCCTGTGGTTGTCTCCATTTTCATGTTCGGTGACATCCATGACATCGCCCCGCTCTCCGTGATCATCGTCTCGCCGTTTTCCAACTCGCAGACAACTACCGGCAACGGTTCCCCTTCAATCGAATATCTCATAGCCATCCTCCTCATTTTGTATCAGATTTTCTCTTATTATACTGGAAGATATATCTGACGTGCAATCCTTTTTTCTTGATTCCCTAAAGACTAAAGAATCTCGCAAGCGAGATTCTCCGCCTGCGGCGGGCCGCATCAGCGACACAGTTCCATTCCGCCACAGTGCGATCCCCCGGAGGGTTTTGCTTTATAGGTGACAAAGTTTCCTATAAAGCAAAAAATCATGGGAATCCGGCTTTTATACCAAATTCCCATGATCGGAGGATGTCTTATGCTAATTCATCTACTAATTTCTGTAAAGAAGCCAGCGCCTCATCCGGAAGCTTATCATAGCCGTTCTTTTTCTCTGCAAATCCCTTTACAGCGTCAACACGGTTCTGCATCGCATTCTTTAATGCAGCAACATAATCTTCATTATTCAAATCCGGTGTAAAGTCTGCTGTTTTGCCGGACCAATCGGTCATAATCTCAAGATCCTCAAACGGTCCCCACTTCTCAAACTTTGCCTTGCCCTCTACGATCGTCTCAAGAATACCTAAGGTATCTGCCGGCTTACACTTTGTTCCCATAAAGTCACCGGTGTTTACAATGTAGCAGTCTACATGCTTCTCCTCCACCAGCTTCTTGAACTTCTCATAATCGTTTACGAGAGGATAGGTTCTAAACGGATTTGCGTACGGCACGATTCTGAGTGCGTTAAGGTCTGTACCTGCGGCAACACGCTCTGCTGTCGAGGTCTTGGTTGCAAGCGTTGCTCCCATAACAGATGAAAGCGCTGCTCCCTTTAATTTCAATACCGGCGGAATGGTCGGATCCTTCATGATCCAGAAGATTGCATTCACCGGCGCGTCAATCTTGTCCACACGGTTCGGAGACCATAATTTAGACTTGATCGCACGGCCATTGCCGTTTCTGATATCCTCAGTAACAAGCTGCACCTTTCCGTTCTCGTCAAGAGTTGCGGAGCAGTTCTGTGCAGACAGTAAGTACTCATTGTCCGGGCAGCCCGTCGGATAATCAGAGGTCTTATCAAAATATGTAGGCTCTAATGCAATGGATGCACAGGTATCGGTATTGATGATGAACGCATCGTCATGCAGCACCTTGATACCGCCGAATGCATCGTACTTGCCGCCGTGCTTTGCGTGTGTCAGCGTAGACTTTCCGGAACCTGACAGTCCGTATACAGATGCAACGAACTTCTTGCCGCCCTCCAGAGAGTATTCCTTCTGTCCGCCGTGGCAGGATGCGTAGCCGTTTCTGTTTGCAAGCGCCCATGCCATTGTCAGTGTTCCCTTCTTGTGCTCTCCGAAATATCTCATACCAAGAATTGCCGCACAGTTCTGGTTTGTATCAAAATAGCACAGCGTCAGCGGATCGCTCAAGCAGCTGTAATCTACGTCCGGTGCGTCATGCGGCGCCCACTGCGGGTCTGAGAAAATATAAATATCCGGCTCCTTGCCGTCTCCGATCGGTCTTGACTTCTTGTACATCTTTACATATTCGTCAGACATATACTGGAAGTTTAACATCCAGTTATAGAGGATATTCTCCTCTCCTTCCGGGATCAGAAGATGTGCCTTTGCCATAAATTCAGGATCAAGACCAATGTAGCACTCTGCATGATACAGTGTTTTCCATCTTGTCTCATAAACGGCATCCATAACGACCTTGTCAAGTTTTGTATCATCAACTCCCGGCTCGCCCTTAATACGTCTTGCGGCTGCGTAACGTCCGGTTACGGCGCCGTCATTAAACAGCAGCACCTTCGCGTCCTTCTCAAGACCAAAGGTTTCGCCGTCCTTCACCGGCATATCGGTAACAATGGTACCCGGAGAATTTTTTGCTAACTCGTAAGCTTCCTTTAAGGTATTTACCTTTACAACGTTGTTGCCGTAGAAAGCAGCTTCAA
>URJS01000104.1 GCA_900548205.1 uncultured Roseburia sp.
TCAAGTTTTTTGTGTAAGTTTTAAGAAAAATTTTTAGGGGAGGGAGAACCTCCCCGTTTACATTATCTATCAGTTTAACAAGCTGCTTCGCTAAAGTTTCGCTGGTAAATTATACTACTGATAGAAATGATACCATTATGATCTAAAAGCTACTATTTTCATATTTTCTGATTCGGTCTTGGATTTTTTCATCCATATCCAACTGATTTCGAACAAGAGCCCAGTTGTTTAAGGGGCGTCCGTTCCATTTCGTGTACAATTCTGTAATCCTCAGATACAATAACTTGAACAAGGCATTTTCGTTTGGAAAAGCCCCCTTTTTAGTTACTTTCCGAAAACTGGAATTGACGCTTTCTACTGCATTTGTGGTATACAGGATTTTTCTCACAGCACTTCCGTAACCGAATAACTGTGCTACATGCTGCCAGTTCCGTACCCATACATCTACAGCTCCAGGGTATTGGCTCCATGCCTGCTTAAAACGCTCGAATTCGGATTCTGCCGCTTTCAGGCTGTGCCCCATAGACCTTTTTCAGATGGGCTGTAAACCGCTTATAATCTTTATTTGGCACATACTTAATTGAGTTGCGGATAAGATGGACAATGCATCTTTGGACAGTTACATTGGGAAAAATTGCCTTTGCCCCTTCTTCCAGACCGCTTACTCCATCCATGGAAAGGAACAGGACATCCTCTACACCCCTGTTTTTGATCTCATCGAAGATCTGCATCCACTGGTGCTTGCTTTCTGATTCGCTCAGCCACAAACCCAGGATATCTTTCTGACCATTTACATCATATCCCAGAATTACATAGACTGCATAATTCTTTGTCTCATAATCCTTGCGGATTGTAACATACAGACAGTCTACAAAC
The DNA here is from genome assembly GCA_900548205.1 of uncultured Roseburia sp. Taxonomy (GTDB): domain Bacteria; phylum Bacillota; class Clostridia; order Lachnospirales; family Lachnospiraceae; genus Roseburia. Next base: position 877 of record URJS01000104.1, read on the forward strand.
AAAAAGGTATAAAATCTTTTTAAGGGGCGGTTCTGCCATTCCTCCAGCTGTTCCAGAACACTGTCTGTGATCTCAGAGATGGTTTCGTGGGAAATTTCAAATCCATAAATATCTTCAATCGTATCTGCGATATCACGCTGACTCATTCCTTTGGCATACATGGACAATACCTTATCCTGAATATCCGAAACATCCCGTTTTCTTTTTGGCACAACCACCGGTTCAAATGTTCCTTCCCGATCCCGCGGAACTTCGATGGGAACGTCACCAACCGTTGTTTTTAAAGTTTTTTGGGAATAACCATTTCTTCGATTCACAGTTTCTTTTTCGCCACGCTCGTTATTGGAATATCCCAAATGGCTGTTCATTTCGCCCTGGAGCATTGCTTCAAACATAGGACCGAAAATATCTTTCAGTGCATCCTGCATATCCTCTACACTTTTGGGCTGGTACTGGTCGAGGATCGCCTGAGCCAGCTGTCTGTTTGGAGTTACTTCTTTTTTTCTTCTTGTCATAGAGAGTGTGTTCATCCTTTTCTAATCCTTTCCTGTTATCTTAACACACTCTGTAAAGCAAACAAAGTGCGTAAGTTTTGAAATTGGTTTTCTCAACTTACACACTTTATTTTACACCCTCATAAAGTAAAACCCTCCGGGGGATCGCACTGCGGCGGAGAGGAACTGTGTCGCTGATGCGACCCGCCGCAGGCGGAGAGTTTCGCAGGCGAAACTCTTTTTATATCTTATTCTATTTCGCCAAAAGCATCATGATCTGATTGCTGCGCTCGACAAAGCGGCTCATCGCCTCAACCGACAGCGGCTGGTTGGCGAGCACTGCCAGATCGTAGAGCTGCTCGCAGAACATCGGTACATGCTCGGAGTCCTTGTGCTCGAAAATGTACTTCACAAGCGCATGGTTTGCATTTAATGTGAGGGTCTGGTCTGCGGCAAACATGTTCGGGTCCATGCCACCCATACCTCCCATGGCGTACATTTTCATCATATCCTGCATACGTCTGCCCTCCTCGGAGAGAGTGATGATGGAGGAAATGCTCTCGTTCTTTAATTTCTCCACCTTGACAGTCAGCTTGTCGTTGTGCAGGGCATTTTTAAATACCTCAGTCAGCGTCTCGGTCTCTGACTTTAATTCATCCTCTGCGGTCTCGTCCTTTAAGGATTCGGTCAGATCAGCGTCGATGCGCATAAATTTGTAATGCTCGTTGCGCTGCTCAAGCTGGGAGATAAAGGAGGTGTCGATGTTGTAGTCTAAAATGACCGCATCCATGTTCTGTTCCTTAAACAGCTTGATGTACTGTCCCTGCTGCACCTTGTCGGTGACGTAGTAGATGATCTTGCGCTCGTCCTTTTCCTCTGCGCTGTCAGAGGTATCATTCCCCTCTGTGGTCTCGGCGCTCGTCTCGCCACCTTCTGTCTGCTCCGTCTCTTTTTCATCTTCCTTCACGAGAAGCTCCGGCAGGGTGAGGTACTTGTCATCCAGATTCTTAAATAAAATATAGTCGTTCATCTTGTCGCAGAATTTGGTGTCCTTTAAGCAGCCGAATTTGATGAACGGGCTGATGTCATCCCAATATTTCTCGTAATTTTCCTTGTCTGTCTTGCACATGCCGGCAAGCTTGTCAGCTACCTTTTTCGTGATGTATTCCTCGATTTTCTTCACGAAGCCGTCGTTCTGCAGTGCGGAACGGGAAACGTTTAACGGCAGATCGGGACAGTCGATGACGCCCTTTAAGAGCATCAGGAATTCCGGGATGACCTCCTTGATATTGTCGGCGATAAATACCTGATTGTTATAAAGCTTGATCGTTCCCTCGATCGAATCATACTCGGTATTGATCTTCGGGAAATAGAGGATACCCTTTAGGTTAAACGGATAATCCATATTCAGATGGATCCAGAATAAAGGCTCCTTATAATCTAAGAATACCTTACGGTAAAATGCCTTGTATTCTTCATCGGTGCAGTCGTTTGGGTGCTTAAGCCACAGTGGGTTTGTGTCGTTTAACGGAACCGGGCGCTTTACGATTTTTAGCTTTTCCTTCGCAGGAGAAACCTCGACCATTTCCTTCTCGCCGTTCTTGTTTTCTTTTTCCTCCATCTTTGCTTCCTCGTGGATTTCCTCTACGACAGTATCGGTATCCAGCTTATCGGCAGCATCGATCGTCTCATACTGCGGCTCGGCGTTTGCCTTGGAGAGATAAATCTCAGTCGGCATGAAGGAGCAGTACTTCTCGATGATCTCTCTTGCGCGGTATTCGTTTGCAAATTCCAGACAGTCTTCATTCAAATGAAGCGTGATCTCCGTGCCGACGGTGTCCTTCGTGCCGTCGCTAAGCTCATAATCCGTGCCTCCGTCACAGGTCCAGTGTACCGCAGCTGCGCCGTCCTGATACGAGAGTGTGTCAATCTCGACCTCGTCGGCAACCATAAAGGCAGAGTAAAAGCCGAGACCGAAATGACCGATGATCTGATCGTCGGTAGACTTGTCCTTGTATTTCTGGATAAAATCGGTCGCGCCGGAGAAGGCAATCTGGCAGATGTACTCCTCAACCTCATCGGCAGTCATGCCAAGACCGTTGTCAATAAATTTTAACGTCTTTTCTTCCGGGTTGACGATGATCTGCATTTTTGCCTTAAAATCATTCGGCAGCGTATATTCGCCCATCATGTCAAGCTTCTTTAACTTGGTGATCGCGTCGCAGCCGTTGCTGATCAGCTCGCGGTAGAAAATATCGTGGTCAGAATAAAGCCATTTTTTAATGATCGGAAAAAGGTTATCACTGTCAATGGACAGACTTCCATGCTTGTTTGCCATAATAAAACACTCCTTTATCTGTAATTCTTTCTAAATAAGATATTATAACTGCAAAAATAAAAAGTCAATAGGAAATTAGCACTCTTTTTCCGTGAGTGCTAATAGCTGCATGAAATGCCTGTTTGTAAGGTGTTAAGAGGAATCAGTTTGGATGATTACTTCAAATTTACTTCAATTTTAAGAGACGAAAAAAAAAAGAGCATTGCACTGACGCCTGTGGGCGTCTTTTTATTTTTGCCAAAATTTACCGGGAGATAATCTTAGCTACAGACTTTATAATGATAGGGTTATGATTATTAATATTTGGCAGATTAGGACGGAGCGCAAAATGTCGCTAGTGAAATTATCAGAGCTGACCGGAATAAGTAAGAGTGCGCTTAGTAATTATGAAAATGGGTATCGTTATCCGAATATTGAGCAGTTGGAACGGATCGCAGCTGCTCTAAACACATCTATTTCAAGTCTTTATGAATCCCCTTACAAATAAATTTCCACATATGTGGAAATCGTTGACACATGTATTGCATTTTGCGGTTGTAGTATTATAATGAGATTACTTTTGAAAGTGAATGATTTATGTGGGAGGAATTTGCCATGAAACAGCCAGAGAAAGTATTGTATAATTGGGAAACTGAGACATGGATAAACGATGTGCCGAAGGATAGGTATATCAGTCTGATTGTTGAAGAATTGGAAAAAATGAATAATGAAGATTGCTTTAAAATTATCTATGCCCTTGTACAGAAATATAGGAAAGGGATATATTAGCAAACGAATAGCTGCCAAGAGAAAGACAGTTATTCGTTTGCATGAACTAGTACAACATTAAATAAATAACTAGCCAAATATCATGTATGGTGTTATAC
>URJS01000105.1 GCA_900548205.1 uncultured Roseburia sp.
TTGTGCGGGCTATTTTCAATTCCATAGAATACCGCAGGCGATCTTTCCTATAAAGGAACAAATATCCATCTGAGGAACTAACATCCCTTGATGGATATTTTTAAATGTCTTCTGCAATTTTCTGAAAAATCAATTCCTGCACATACTCTAAATGATAGGTATACAACATTCTCATTTTTTACAAGTTATTTTTTTCTTTTTATCAAACCGCGGATCCGGCTTCATCAGATCATCACAAACCTCCAATCATTTTATCTTACAGCTTCATTTTAAGGCGCTCTCCCTTAAAAGTAAAGTTTGTGGATTGGCCTTCTTTCACCCGGCACATATCTTCTGATATAGCCTTCTTTATGGTCTACGGCTTCCTTCTTTGAGTTTGTAGCAGTAACTCGGTATATTCCCATTTGCTGTGCAAAAACCTTCTGTGACAGTCCTAACGCTGTTCTTAGGCTTTTTGAGACAGCGGTATATGGTATAGTATAGCAAGAAATCCGGAAAAATCGTCATACAACAAGACTGCTTCAATCCCTGACATCTCCGCCAATCTGGTCGCAATATCATATGGAATTGGATGTTTCCCATTTTCATACATCACAACGGCCGTCGGCACAATATCCAACTTTTCCGCTAACCGCCTTGTTGTCATCTGTTTCCACAGATGGTAATACCTGAGATTATCACAGAAAAAATTGCTTTTAGGTTTTTCTTCAAATGGAATAATCCAGTGAAGTAACAACTTGCCTTGGTAAAATTCGCACAATGATGTGTGATTGACGATATCATTGCAAAGACAATATGATACTTACAATTCCATTTTGTGTGAGCTAAATCGTTATTCTTATTTGCTTCTGCAATCTATGATCATTCCTGCAAAGCTGCTTCATAGGACAGTCCCGAAATCTTTAATTCCACCCATCCATTTGATTCAATCGTAACGGTAGCTGTCCCGGAAGCCGCATCATAGGCGACAACAGGCATACGATACTGCTCTTTTCCATCGGTATCCGGCGTCTGTCCAGCCAAAACCTCCACGGTCGGCTGTGCCGCAAGTCCCGTAAGCTTCACCGTTGTCGTCCGCAGCTCATTGTCATTTGGACTTAACTGGTCAATCGTATCATTTGGATCCGGTGTATCGAGATTCGGCACTCCCTTCTTCGCATTTACCGCATTATAGTATGCCATATACCGGTAAATGGATTTCTTTGCAGGTGAAACGCCCTGCCCTGTGGCAGAAGACCCGCTCCAATCCCACTGATTCGGATTATTGAAGACAAGCTCCTTCGCATTTACCCTGTAATTATTCACGGAAATGTGCATCGTATTATCATTGTTTTCCCTTGCCACCAAAAAGGTATGCGGCTCAAGGATCGCTGTCAATCTGGCAGTGCCTTCTGCTGCTTTTAACGGCAATGTCGCAGACTGGTCCACATCACTGTTTACCGTACTGTTGTAAACAAACCATTCACCTTTGTATTGCTTTGCGAAAGCATCTCCCTCATATGTAGGGGAATATAAAGAATCAAAATATTCCTTTGCCCCGGAGGTCAGCTTTTCATCCTTGTTAGAAAGAAGCTCCGGCGCCACCGCCCCTTCTTTGGCTGCCGTTTCTTTTAACTTCTGTGTTACCTCATCTTTTGTGCCCCAGGTCGGAACAGATGGCAGAGAACCATATCTGCTTGTGTGGAAAAGTCCGAGTACATTATCCCCGCCCACCGTCTTTCCATATAAATCTGCCGGCACACTGTCATAAACCATTGTTTTTGTACTATTTAAAACCTCGGCACGACTTGGGGCAGGATTCTGGCAGACATGACGGAATACACGTTCCACCACATGGGTATAGGCAGGACTTTTTTCATCGATAGCACCATATACCACCTCGGGAAACTCAAAGGTATATACGACGCCGCCGGACAGCCATGTGTTGATCATCTGCATTCCAAAGATTGCTTCCGGCTCTGCACATACGGGCTGCCACTTTTTATTCCAATTTCCCGTTTCATAAATTGCACCATTGCCGTTATTTCCCCAAGCCCAACTGTCGGAGAGCATTCCAAAGCCCCCGGTATAGCCTGCCAGCCAGCTTCCGATAATATGGCTCTGCGTCAGCAGACAATCATTTTTTCCTCCTGTATTCTTATAGGTAAAAAACAGAGATTGACCATACTTTTCTACCGCGTTTCTTAACTTGGCATTGCTCGCCAACTGATTGAAAATCCCCGTTCCCTCCTCGGAATAAACAAGGTAGCCACCATATCTGTTTGCAATTTCCAGATAAGATGCGACAGATTCCGCAACGCCGTCAATCTGCCCCGACCAGAAATTTTCCGTGCTAAAAATCCCCTCAAGGTTCGGGTACATACGGAACATCAGGTCAACCCAGTGGTAATCAACATCTCTTGTAATACACCATGTTGTCCCACCCGGATAGGAAGATGCATTGACAAGCATCAGCATCGTCTGCGCGTCTGCCTGATATGCCTCATTTAAGCATTCCTCATAGTAGCCGTGGATATATGCCTGCCCGATGTAATGCGGTGAAAAAGAGCGCAGGTTATTGCTGTGCATCATCAGCACCGTATTCTCCTTCAGGTCGTCCGCGATCGTATTCCATCTGCCCGCAATCGTATTGTATCCCTGCAGACCTACTTCCTTCTCCTGCCCAAGATAAAACTGATCGTCGGAGTAAGCAGCAGCGATCATCAGCGGCTCCTCATTATTAATGACCTGCCGCTTCCCCTGCTCCGCTTGCTTTTTCACGCTTTCCTCTGTTTTATAACCATAGATTCCAAGCTCCATCAGCATCAGCTCCTGATCGGCTTCCGGACTATCAGAATACACACGGACATAGCGCGCGGTCTTTGTCGTACCAAGCGCAGTATAGCCCGTACCGTTTTCATTCATATTGTCCATGTAAAAATATGTGCCTGCCATATTTTCTGTCAGACCGCCGCCTGCCACATTTTCCGGCTTTGTCACGCCATCCGGTAAGACGACACTTCCGTCATCATCATTGTAATAGACCACATAGCCGTCTGATAAATCCTCCTTGCTGCCAATCACGATCACCGTATCTTGATATTTTAGTGCCTTGTTACTATGCCCTTCCTTCATATTGGCGTCTGACGTACCCTCATACATCTTGCGCTTTAGATTAATAACCTCGATCGGATAAGAAGCTCCCAAATCCAACTGGATCCAGTCCGCATCCTTAGGCATCTTTGCTCCCTGCTCTACATATGCCTCCCATCCGTTCTTTCCCTGATGTCCCTGCACTAAGCTTCCCTGCACAAGATTTCCGTCCTCGTTGTGCTTTAAATAATATTTGTCCTCATCCGTCAATAGCTCAGGGCTTGTTAGCGCCCGCCCTTTGCTGTCCACTACCGTTGTACGGTCCTTTGCCAGATTTACCAACGGTGTTTCCTTTTGATTTGCCGCATGAATGTCTGCATCTGTCACACCAAATACAATAAGACCTGACATGAGTGCCAGCCTTCCTAAAAATCGCAGCAGTTTGAATTGTTTCATATACCCTCCTCCTAAAAAAAATTGATAACTACCGGTACAACTATTTTCCTTCCCCTCCTATTCCGGCACAATTTTAACACTGTGCATTTTCCATTATTTTACTGTAATTATACTTCTCACCCTTGTTTTAATAAATAAAGTATATTTACCAAATCAGGTAATATATTTACCTTTTACCTTTCAATGATCATTTAACAAAAATTTTTATGTGCACTTTGCACAATTTCCAAACTTTCTTTTTCACATATCGGATAACAGATCTTTGCATGCTGTCTCCGCAAAATTCCCTCCTTGCACCTGCCGCAAATTCCCGTTATAATAAATTTACTGCACTTTTATCATGGGCAGTACATACATCACTGACCCTTATGCCAACCATGCCCCGCATTTCGCGGCTGATACGTTGACAGGAGAAACGGAGACATCTGATATGAACAAAAAAGATATTTTAGAACTGAAAAAACGCTTCAAAAAGGAAGCCTGCACCTTTACACGGCTCTGCGGCTGCTATGTGGACGCAGACCGCAACAAAATTACTTCTTTCGGGCAGACCTTTTTAAATCTTGATGACGAAGAATTTTATAAATATCTGGAAATTGCCAAGAAAGTACTTTCCGGCACGATCGGCAACAATCTTCTGGAGCTGGAATTTCCGACTGCCGAGGAGGCGGCGGGCGGCAGACAGCAGTTTTTGATGGGACTGCGGGCAGACGCACTAAAGAGCGAAGAACTGATGGAGACTTTTTTCGACCTCGTGATCGACAGCTATGATTATGTCGGAAATTATCTGATTCTAATCTTCCATGATGCTTACGATGTCATGACAAAGACCTCGGATCACAATAAGCTGGATGAATCGGAGGAGGTCTATGAATATCTGCTCTGTGCCATTTGTCCGGTTTCTTTGAGCAAACCGGGACTTGGCTATCGGGAGGATGAGAACCGCATCGGTCCGCGCATCCGTGACTGGGTGGTCGGTGTTCC
>URJS01000106.1 GCA_900548205.1 uncultured Roseburia sp.
CAGCTTAGTTACTATATCACTTTGAATCATATTTGTCAACAACTTTTTTCATTTTCTTACAACTTTTTCAAAAAGTTGTTTATTGTCACACTTTTGTCTCAAGCGACAACTCATATAGAATATCACATTCGACAATTAATGTCAACAATTTTTTCAGAAAAAAATTGAACAATCCATATTTTCAAATAAAGCGGAGAAGGAGGGATTTGAACCCTCGCGCCGGTTGACCCGACCTATACCCTTAGCAGGGGCACCTCTTCGGCCACTTGAGTACTTCTCCAAAGTTCTTATTTGACAATATGATATTGTTCTGCGTTTGTAACGCATAGATAATGATACTAAAGGTTTTGCCTTTTGTCAATCAAATTATTCAATTTTTTTATTTTTCTTATTTCAAACGCGATTCTATGGAAGTATATGTCCTGCTGCCAAATAAAGTCTGTACCATTCTTCTCTGGTGAGTTTTAGTTTTTCTGCTTCTAAAATTTCCTTCAATCGTTTTTCACTGGAGGTCCCGGCAATGATCTGCATCCCGGCAGGATGACGAAGAATCCATGCTGCTGCGATCACAGTATTCGTCACATGGTATTTATCCTCTAAGACAGCGATTTCTTTATTTAATCCATCATATGCTTCGTTTCCAAGAAAGCACCCCTGCCAGTTTGCCATCTGAAACGGCGACCATGCCTGTATCGTTATATCATGAAGTCTGCAATAATCAAGCACACTGCCGTCGCGGTCGGCGGACCCGTTCGTTTCCATATTTACCTCTATACCGTTCGCAACCATATTTGATACCGGAATGGAGTATTGAAGCTGATTGACATGCAAAGGCTGTCTGACATATTTTTTCAGAAGCTCTATCTGCATCGGTTTGTGGTTTGAAACACCAAAATATCGTACTTTTCCGCTTTGCTCCAATTCATCGAAAGCTGCCGCAACCTCCTCCGGTTCAACCAGAGCATCCGGGCGGTGCAAAAGCAGAATATCAAGGTACTCTGTCTGAAGCCTTTTTAAAATTCCATCTACGGAGGCAATAATATGTTCTTTGGATAGGTCATAATAGCCTTTACGGATTCCGCATTTTGATTGAAGAATCAAATCTTCACGCTTTATAGAGTGATCGCCGGAGAGAGCTGCTCCAAATAATTCCTCGCTCTTTCCCCCTCCATAAATGTCCGCATGATCAAAAAAATTAGTTCCGTTTTCCACTGCGGTGTGGATAAAATGGTTCATCTCCTGTGTCGAAAACCCAAACAGACGCATACATCCGACTGCAACTGCCGGAACTGTCATACCTGTCGTTCCCAATGCTACCTTTTTTTCTAATGTTTTCATATAAATCCTCCAGTCCAAAACGATTTGTTGTAAAAACGTAAACCAAATTCCCGATGCAAAGCTGCAAGTTGATTCTTTGACACTTCATCATAAATCCGGGTGTGTACACTCACATATTTATATAGTTTTTACACTGATTCTTCTATTGTACAGTATTCTTCCACTGCTGTTTCATAAAGATTATTTCCCTCACTGTCAATCACTACGATGACAGGAAAATCCTCGACTTCTATTTTACGAATTGCCTCGGCGCCGAGGTCTGCATAGCAGACAATTTCTGATTTTTTGATACATTTGGAGAGCAGCGCCCCAGCGCCCCCGATTGCCGCAAAATATACGGCATGATTGCGCACAATCGCTTCTATCACTTCTTTTGTACGCTTTCCTTTTCCGATCATGGCTTTTTCCCCTAAGTCTAAAAGTGTCGGCGTATATTTATCCATGCGGGATGCTGTGGTTGGTCCGGCAGAGCCGATCGGGCGACCGTCGCGCGCCGGAGAAGGTCCCATGTAATAAATCGCGGCATCCCTAATGTCGATCGGAAGCTCCTCCCCTCTTTCCAATGCCTCCGCCATCCGCTTGTGGGCAGCATCACGCGCCACATAAATCGTTCCTGTGATATAGACATAATCGCCGGCTTTTAAGTCTTTTGTCGTATTTTCCGTGATTGGCGTCTTGATATGCTTATCCATCTGCTACTCCTCATTCTGAATGGTGATCTGACATACTTTCATGGCTTTTATCGCATTGTCATGGCTTTCCGGCGTTACACCCGCACAGCATGAGGCATCTACGATTATTTTAGTTTCCGGCAAAAATGCTTTTGCCAATAATGCATTAGAGATTACGCAAATATCCGTACAAAGTCCGATCAATGTCACGGATTCCACTGTTTCTTTTTCATTTTCTGCCGCAAGTAATGACGCAAGCTCTGACGAACCAAAGGTAAGCTTGTCGATCGGCTGCTCTTTGCAGTAATCCTGCAGCACGGAAGATATTTGCCATCCTTCTGTTCCACGGATGCAGTGAGGAACCGGAAGATTTTTTCCTTCCTGTGTTTCCATGTAATTTTCTTCATGCGTATCTCTTGTAAAAATGATTTTTCCGGAAAAATTACGAATTTTTTGCGCAACATTCGGCACGATTTTCTGCGCCTCTGCTGTTCCAAGCGCCCCGTCTATAAAATCATTTTGCATATCTACCACTATTAATATGTTCTGCATTTCTTCCCCTCCTTTTGATACTTAAAAATAGCTGCGTTTCTTTTACAACTCCCGCACCACATGGCGGTTGACGTGGCAGCAGATATTAACTGCTACAGGCAGTCCGGCAATGTGTGTCGGATAGGTATTGATATTGACAGCGAGCGCTGTCGTTGTACCTCCAAGTCCTCCCGGTCCGATCCCAAGCCTGTTTATTTTCTCCAACAGCTCTATTTCCATTTCCCTGATATGAGGAATGTCGGAATGCTCATTTACGTCTCTTGTCAGCGCCTGCTTTGAGAGCAGCGCGCATTTTTCAAATGTTCCGCCGATTCCAACGCCAACCACCATCGGCGGACATGCATTTGGTCCGGCATCTTTTACCGCTGTCAAAATTGCCTGCTTCACACCCAAAGCCCCATCCGATGGCTTTAACATAAAAATGCGGCTCATGTTTTCACTTCCAAAGCCTTTCGGTGCTAGTGTGATTTTGACTCTATCTCCCGGAACGATGGAATAATGAATGACTGCAGGTGTATTGTCCTTGGTGTTTTGACGGATCAACGGATCTCCCACAACTGATTTTCGCAGAAATCCTTCCTCATAGCCGAGACGGACTCCCTCATTCACGGCCTCCTCAATCACTTTTCCCTCAAAATGCACATCCTGCCCAACCTCAAGAAAAATGACTGCCATGCCCGTATCCTGACAAATCGGTATCTGCTCTTGATCTGCAATTTTTAAATTGTCCTGGAGCTGGCTTAGTATTTTCTTTCCGAGTTCTGATTTTTCTTTTGCGACTGCTGCCCGCATCGCCTCATCCATGTCAGGGGAGAGGTAATGGTTTGCCTCGATACACATCTCCTTAATCTGCTCTGTCACCTGATCCGTTGAAATTGTCCGTATCATTCTTTTTTTCCTTCCCTTTTATTTTTTTATAAACGTGGATCCGAAGCTTATATTTCTCAAGCATTTCGTTGTTATCGCGCGATCTCATGTCCGGGAACGCACGCAGTAAACGATGAAATCCCTTGTTTTTTTCTGCAAAAAGCTTCTCGTACTTTTCTCTTAATTCGGCAAGCTGCCTCTGCTTCTCCTCCCGCACATCCAAAAGCCGCACGCGCGCCGCCTCGGTCGTCTGGCTGATTCTTGTGCGTGTCGTTTCGGTTGTTTCTGTTATTTTTTCAATGAACTCTGCATGATCCTCCTGAAATTGCTCCGACCTCTCAAGGATGTCGGAAACATTTTCATAGATGTTCTCGCCGATTTCATCGGACAGCCTATGCATGGACGCCGCCAGCTCCTCCATAATCTTTAGATGACGGTTAAATTTCAAAATAGTCGAGACGGTAATGCAGCAATCCACTGCAAAAATACCCATGAGAATTATCAGCAGGATAACTCCCGGCAAAAACGGAATCCATGTGATCAGCTTATAGATCGCCGGATGAAGTATCTCCATGACGAAGGTACAGGCAAGTCCCCACAGGATTGAAAATTTCAGACAGATATAGCCCTTGACGTTAAACGGCTTGTCGGAATAATCCCACCACTTATTGTGAAATGCCTTTTCCAAAATATAGCCTGTTAAAAATTCCAGCGTTGTCGTCAATAGAACTGATCCGACAAAAAGCAGCAAAAGATTTTCTTTTAAAGGTGTAAGAATCGTTACCACAATCACGATACCGCATCCGTAAATCGGACAGTACGGTCCGTTTAAAAATCCGCGGTTGACAAATTTTCCTGTGTCGAGCGTAGCATAC
>URJS01000107.1 GCA_900548205.1 uncultured Roseburia sp.
ATGGCTCAAATAAAGGCTTTTTTGTGCAAAATAAATAAGAAAGTATAGAGAGACAAAATCATGGCACCAGTCGTTTTTCGCACAGTAGGAAAATAATTCCTCATCGATCGTCCGCAGCTTATATTCCGGGGGCAGGATGCTTACTATTTGCCACAGAGCGTCTGTATGAAAAGCAGATGGCTCTTTTTTTGTTGCAAAACGGACAGATTTCCTGACTTTTCCGTGAAGGACTTCCTCGATCAGCGTGCCCCATTCGGGTGTTTGCGGCACGAGGATCATAGAATTTTTGAGAAATATTGCAGATGTGTCAAGCAAGCGTTTGTCCGGCAGCCCTGCCAAGAAGCAGAAATCGCCGAGTACGGCAAGGGCGCTTTTGGGTGCGGTCACGGAAGCGGTATACAGCCGCCCCATTGTGCCTTCTAAGCAGGCGCGAAGCAGCATTTCCCTGCTGTCGGAAAAAAGAGGCAGCAGTGTGGATGGGTCTTTGATTTCATAAAGCATGACTGTTTTCTCCATAATTTTGATTGATGGCGCAGCGCGTGCAGCGCTCGTTGTTTTGATGCAGCTCCTTTATCATAACACAAAAAGCTGCCGGGTAAAAATACCATATGGATGTGACAAAGCTGCCGGAGACTGCAGGCTTGTATCAGGAAGGAGCTGAAGCTAAGGAACATGCACTTTTGTTGCATGTTTCTTTTAACTTTGTTGCAGCTTGCATAGGGAGCATTGCAAAGAAAATCTCATGCGTTATAATGGTATCATCAAGAAGGTTCTGCCGTGTCGGTTTCACGGTCTGCGTGCGAGAGTGGGCAGCGGGACGGCGGACAGATAAAATAATGTATGAGGAGGAAATCAGATGATCTGGGAAGCGGTACTTGAAAAATTTAAGGAATTATTTGGAGATGAGGGGGAGATCGGCGTTTATTTTGCACCGGGACGTGTGAACATGATCGGCGAGCATACGGATTATAACGGCGGTCATGTATTTCCATGTGCACTGACGATCGGAACCTATGGTGTTGCAAGAAAGAGAGCAGATAAAAAGCTGCGCTTTTATTCGATGAATTTTGAGTCTGTCGGGGTGATCGAGTCTTCGGTGGAGGAGTTAAAGCCGCAGAAGGAAGCGGGCTGGACAAATTATCCAAAGGGTGTGATGTGGGCGTTTGGAGAGAAAGGTATGCAGGTGACGCAGGGAATGGATCTGGTCCTTTTCGGAAATATCCCAAATGGTTCGGGGCTTTCCTCCTCCGCTTCCCTAGAGGTTTTGACAGGCTTTATCCTGCGTGATATGTTTGGCTTTGAGGTCAGCAATCAGGATCTGGCGCTGATCGGACAGTTTTCGGAGAATCGTTTTAACGGTGTCAACTGCGGCATCATGGATCAGTTTGCGATTGCGATGGGCAAGGCAGAGCATGCCATTTTCTTAGATACAGCGACTTTAAATTATGAGTATGCGCCGATCAAGCTCGAAGATGCCAAGATTGTGATCTGCAGCAGCAATAAGAAGCGCGGGCTGGGCGATTCAAAATACAATGAGAGACGCAGCGAGTGCGAGCGGGCGCTTGAGGAGCTAAAAAAGGTTGTTTCTATCGAGACACTTGGAGATTTGACAGAGGAGCAGTTTGAGCAGTATAAGGACGCAATCGGTGAGGAGGTATGCAGAAAGCGCGCAAAGCATGCGGTTTATGAAAACCAGAGAACTGTAAGAGCAGTAGAGGCATTAAAGAATAACGATGTGAAGCTGTTTGGAGAATTGATGAACGCTTCTCATGTATCCTTGCGTGATGATTATGAGGTAACGGGAATTGAGCTTGATACACTGGTAGAGGAAGCATGGAAGGTAGAGGGCGTGATCGGTTCCCGTATGACAGGCGCGGGTTTTGGAGGCTGTACGGTCAGCATTGTGAAGAATGAGGCAGTCGATGCGTTTATAGAAAAGGTTGGCGCTGCTTATGAGAAAAAGATCGGATATGCGGCGGACTTTTATGTGGTAGAGATTGGAGACGGACCAAGAAAGCTTGCATAGGGAGATACATATGATTCAGGAGCGTATTTTAGAATTAACAGAATATGGACGTGCGACGGGCTTGCTCGCGGCAGAGGATGTGCGCTACACGGTCAACCGCTTGTTGGAACTGTTTGGCATTGATGAGCTGGAGGATTCCGTAAGCGCGGCGTACGCCAAAAGAGAGCCAATGATGCAGGAGCAGGCAGAGGAGGCGCTGGAAGGGATTCTGGCAGAGCTGCTTGATCATGCCGCAGAGCGCGGTCTGATCCCGGAGAACACGATCACTTACCGTGATCTGTTTGATACGAGGATCATGAGTGTGCTGATGCCAAGACCAAGCGAGGTGATCCGCACGTTTGGCGGGCTCTATCAGCAGTCCCCGCAGGCGGCAACCGATTATTTTTATAAGCTCAGCTGTGACAGCGATTATATCCGCAGATACCGTATCAAAAAGGATGTAAAATGGACGGCGGACACGGAGTTTGGCACGCTTGATATTACGATCAATCTTTCAAAACCGGAGAAGGACCCGAAGGCGATTGCGGCAGCAAAGCTGGCAAAGCAGAGCGGTTATCCGAAATGTCTGCTCTGTAAGGAGAATGAGGGGTATGCCGGACGCGTGAATCATCCAGCGCGGCAAAATCACAGGATCGTTCCGGTAACGATCAATGAAAGCAACTGGTTTTTCCAGTATTCTCCGTATGTTTACTATAACGAGCACTGTATCGTTTTTCATGGGGAGCATACGCCGATGAAAATTGAGCGCGCGACGTTTGCAAAGCTGCTTGATTTTGTTTCACAGTTCCCTCATTATTTTGTAGGTTCTAATGCGGATCTGCCGATCGTTGGCGGCTCGATTTTAACTCATGACCATTTTCAGGGCGGGCGCTATGAGTTTGCGATGGCAAAGGCGCCGGTGGAGCGTGAGGTTTTCTTTGAGGGATTTTCTGACGTGAAGGCGGGGATCGTGAAATGGCCGATGTCTGTGATCCGCATCAGCGCGGCGGATAAGGAGCGTCTGATCGCGCTCGCAGATAAGATTCTTCTTGCGTGGAGAGGATATACGGACGAGGCGGCGTTTGTATTTGCAGAGACGGACGGCGAGGCGCACAATACGATCACTCCGATCGCAAGGCGGAGGGGAACGGATTATGAGCTTGACCTTGTGCTGCGCAATAATATTACAACGCAGGAGCATCCGCTTGGCGTGTATCACCCGCATGCAAAGCTGCATCACATCAAGAAGGAAAATATCGGATTGATAGAGGTGATGGGGTTAGCTGTGCTCCCGGCGCGCCTGAAGGATGAGATGGCAGACATGGAGCAGGCGATCCTTGACGGCGCTTCGATCCGAAGCGACGAGACGCTCTCTAAGCATGCGGACTGGGTAGAGGAATTTTTGCCGAAATACGGGTTTACGGCGGGAAGCGGACTGGAGGGCGAGATCGCCCCGGAAAGGCTTCATGAAATTGTAGAGACAGAGATCGGTCTTGTGTTTCTGGAGGTCTTAAAGGATGCCGGAGTTTACAAGTGTACCGACGAGGGACGCGCGGCATTTTTGCGGTTTGTGGAGAGTGTTTGAGTTTTATAAGAAGTAAGGATAGGAAAGAGGGGATCGCTTGTTCATTTGTTTTAATGATGATCCGGCGCTCCCCTCTTTTTTGTGACAGAGCGGTCTCGGAAACTCTATGAATCCCATAGTTCCGCTCTTTTTTATTTATTG
>URJS01000108.1 GCA_900548205.1 uncultured Roseburia sp.
TCGGATTCTCACAGATAATTCTGATGCTTCCTTTTCTCTTGATGACTTTGCATTTCTCGCAAATAGGTTTAACTGATGATCTTACCTTCACAGCAAATCCTCCTTTCTTTTGTAACCATATCCGGTTACTATTTAGAGCTCTTTTTGCTTTCTGTGCGCAAAAAGGCACTATCCAAAAGTGTCCGTTTAGCATTATAGCACAAACACTTATTAGAAGTCAATCTTTTTTACTTATCTCTCCAGATGATTCTTCCCTTTGTCAGATCATACGGAGACATCTCAATCGTTACCTTATCCCCCGGAAGAATACGGATAAAATTCATCCGAAGCTTTCCGCTGATCGTTGCCAGAATCTGGTGTCCATTCTCCAGCTCGACCTTAAAAAAGGCGTTCGGCAGCTTTTCCACCACTGTTCCTTCTACTTCAATTACATCTGCTTTTGACATTCTAAAATCCTCCTAAAATTCATGCTTATGCTGCATGGCATGGTAATATAACTTGATTGCTCTTTTTATTGTGGTATCTGTTATCTCGTGCAAAAGACAGTCCGTCACCTCGGAAGGCAGCCTTTTGATCAGCTGCAAATGGCTCCTGTTCTTCTTTTTGGGCGCCTCAAGCGTCTTTGTCGTTCCGTTTGCCAAATATAAAAACCGTTCATCACTGCGCACGATCAGGTAAATCTGATTCCTATCGTGTCCCGCAAGCGATTTTGCAAATTCTATCCTCATAGCCTGTTCCTACACTCCCGCAGCGATTTCTGATTCTGTCAGCGTCAATATCTCCGGCGCCCCCTCTGTAATGAGTATTGTATTTTCATAATGAGCAGAAAGGGACATATCCTCCGTCACCACCGTCCACTCATCATCCATCCATACAACGTCTGCCGTTCCCATATTGATCATCGGCTCGATCGCCAATGTCATCCCGGGTCTTAGTCTGATCCCTCTGCGCAGCTGTCTGAAATTAGGTATCTCCGGGTCTTCATGCAGCTGTGTCCCAATCCCATGACCGCACAGATCTCTGACAACACCATAGCCAAACTGCTCCGCATAAGTCCCAATCGCCCCGGAAATCTCATGAAGATGATTTCCCGCTTTTGCATATTTGATTCCTTCAAAAAAGCTTTGTCTCGTCCGCTCAATGAGAAGTTTTGCGGTTTCCGAAATCTCTCCGATCCCATGTGTTCTTGCCGCATCAGAATGATAGCCTTTATAGATCACGCCGGCATCAAGACTGACAATATCGCCCTCCCTGATCAGCCGGCTGCGATCCGGTATGCCGTGAACAACCTCCTCGTTCACTGACACACAGATTGATGCCGGATATCCGTGATAATTTTTAAAGGAAGGCTCACAGCCAAAGCTGCATATCATTTCCTCCCCCAATCTGTCGATCTCATAGGTCGACATACCCGGCTTTAGTGCCTTTCCCAACTCCTCATGAACCTTTGCAAGAATTTTTCCCGCCTCACGCATCAGCTCTATTTCACGCGTGGATTTTATTGTAACTGACATTCCTATGCTCCTAAAATTGACGTAATATCCGCAAAGACTTTCTCCATTGGCTGTGTGCCGTCAACCGTCTTTAAGATATTCTGCTTCTTATAATAATCAATCAGAGGCTGTGTCTGCTCATGATATACACTCAGACGCTTCTGCACCGTCTCCGGCTTGTCATCGTCTCTTAATACAACCTCACTTCCACATCTGTCACAAATTCTTTCCACCTTTGTCGGGATCGTGACGATATGATATGTAGCGCCGCAATTTAAGCATGCGCGTCTGCCGCTCATACGGCTTACGATGCTCTCGTCGGGAACATCCACATCAATAGCATAATCCATTGTCTCATTGATACGATTCAGTGCTGCCGTCAGCGCTTCTGCCTGTGGGATCGTGCGCGGGAAGCCATCCAATACAAAACCATTTGCACAATCCTCCTGCTGGATCCTATCCATAACAAGATCACAGGTCAACTCATCAGGCACCAGCAATCCCTGATCCATATACTGCTTCGCCTTCTGCCCAAGCTCTGTTCCATTCTTGATATTGGCACGGAAAATATCACCTGTAGAGATATGCGGAATACCGTATTGATCCGCAATCTGCTTTGCCTGTGTTCCCTTTCCGGCTCCCGGAGCCCCTAACATTATAATTTTCATCATTAACCCCTTTCTTTATAACCCTCTTTTCTCTGTCTGCACCCTTACTTTACTTCTGCTTCTGTAAAAATAAACGCCGCATTAATCCTGTAATCCATAGATGAATTGAAAGTAACGCTGAACTTATAAAAGTCCAGCGTTACTCTCCAAAATCCAGCAGCTCTGCCGGCTTAATCATTCAAAAATCCCTTATAGTAGCGCACACGCATCTGTGATTCAATCTGCTTTAATGTCTCAATAATAACACCTACGATAATGATGATAGACGTTCCTCCAAAGGAAACATTCGCACCAAATACGCCATTAAAGAAAATCGGAACAAACGCAATAAATGCGAGTGCTATCGCTCCTATAAAGACAACGTAATTCAAAATCCGATTCAGATAATCGCTGGTTGGTTTTCCCGGTCTGATCCCCGGTATAAATCCGCCCGCCTTCTTCATATTATT
Organism: uncultured Roseburia sp.; assembly: GCA_900548205.1. Taxonomy (GTDB): domain Bacteria; phylum Bacillota; class Clostridia; order Lachnospirales; family Lachnospiraceae; genus Roseburia. The sequence continues at coordinate 2,611 of URJS01000108.1, forward strand.
TGCAATCTCTAACGGATTGAAGGTCACGGAAGTATAAAAATAAGCAAACGCGATGATCAGCGCGATATAGACAACAAGACCGATTGAATAAATCGGTTCCTCAGGATTACACCAGTTCGCCTGAGACATTCCCTTTAAAATCTTGCTGCCAATCCCTGTTCCGTCGCCCTTTCCGAGCAGCCCTGCAATGATGACCGGAGTCTGCAGCAAGGACTGTGCAAAAATAACCGGAACAACACCGCCTGTATTTACCTTGAGCGGCATACTGGTTGCCTGACCGCCAACCTGCTTTCTCCCCTGGATCTTCTTGGAATACTGAACGGGAATCCGCCGCTCACCGCCCTGAAGCAGGACTACAAAGACTACCATTGCAACAATGATCGCAATAATGATCACCGCTGCAAGGATTGCTTTCGGAATATCCTTCCCTGCAATAAACTGCTGATACAAGGTACTGATGTCACTTGGAATCCGGGAGATGATATTAATGGTAAGCACGATGGAAATACCATTTCCTACTCCCTTTTCCGTGATACGTTCTCCGATCCACATCAATACCGCAGAACCTGCAGTTAATGTAAAGATCACCATGATAATGTCAAGCACGCCGTTAAATCCCTCATTAAATTCCAGATAACCGCCGCGCTTAAAGCCGATCGTCATGGCAGTTGACTCAACAAGCGCCAGAGCAACCGTTAAATATCTTGTAATCTTTGCAATCTTTTTGCGTCCTTCTTCTCCGTCACGCTGCATTTCTTCCAGCTTTGGAATTGCTATGGTAAGAAGCTGCATAATGATGGAGGATGTAATGTATGGCGTGATGTTCAATGCAAAAATTGCCATATTATTAAACGAACCGCCGGTAATTGCATCGAAAAATCCCATTCCATCTGCAGTCTGACTCGCAAACCAGCTCGAAAATACTTCTGTATTTACACCCGGAATCGGAAGCTGACTTCCGATTCGGATGACAATTAACATCAAAAATGTAAAAATAATCCGATCACGAATATCTTTAATCTTAAATGCATTACGGAGTGTCTCTAGCATTAGATCACCTCTGCTTTTCCACCAAGAGCTTCAATTTTCTCTTTTGCAGA
>URJS01000109.1 GCA_900548205.1 uncultured Roseburia sp.
GGTAGAACACCAGCCTTCCAAGCTGGATACGTGGGTTCGATTCCCATCACCCGCTCTATTTTTTTGTCTTTTTTCTTCTTTCTCTTTCCTCTCCCCATGATCTATGTTATCCTTGTACTAGCTTATACAACAGAGTGATTCGTGCAGAACCGAATCTAAAATTCGACTTACGTTTCCTCACGATAAATCGCTTCGGAATGGAGGACTATCATGGAAAAAAAAGTGAACTTAAAAGAAATGTCAACGAAACAAAGAATTGGCTATATCTGGGATTATTATAAATGGCACATCATCGGCGCGGTCATTGCAGTCTCTGTTACTGCCTCCATTCTCCACCATTTTATCACCTACCGCGAACCACTGTTAAATGTTATCATGATCAACGGCGGAAACAATGCGGTCTCTGCGGACAATAACGGTTTCAACGAATTTTTATCAGCCTATGGCTATGATCCGAAGAACTCCCCTATTGTCTGCTCCTCCTTTTATTTCCCGGAAACGGACGATGCTGTCCAAAGCGCCTATCTGGAGCAGCAGGCGCTAACCGCCATCATTGCCGCCGGAGATCAGGATATTTTTCTCGGAAACGGAACAGTCTATGAAAACTACTGCAGACAGGGCGCGCTCGTCGACCTCTCCACCATCCTTTCCCCGGAGCTTTTGTCTGCATATGAGGACTCCTTAATCTATGCGGACACAGGGGAAAACGCGCCGTATCCATGCGCGATAGAATTATCGGAAAATCCGTGGCTGTCCCAGTACGGCTACACCGGTACCTGCCGCTTTGGCATCCTTACAAGCTTCCAAAATGAGGAAGCCTGCAAGGAATTTGCAGAATTTTTATTAACGATGCAATAGTTATTTTTTTCTGCCATCTGCAATTACCTTTTGGATCTGGATCAGGACAGTCGGCAGTACCGCAAGCCCTGCAACCGTAAGAAGCTGCATTCCGGTCATTGTCTCTACCGCAAACAGACTCTGGAGCGGAGCGATGAACAAAACGGCTGACAAAAGGAGCACGCCTGCGCCAAATGCTGCCAGACTATAACGATTTCCGGAAAATCCAATCCTAAAAATCGAATGGCTGCTGCGGCAATTAAAGCCGTGGAATAAACGTGCCAGCGTGAGCGTCGCAAACGCCATCGTACTCGCAAGCGCTGCGCTCTCACGCAGTCCCATATAAAACGCCGCCATCGTGCTCACTGCGATCAGACCTCCCTGCACGAAAAGCTTTAACAAAAATTGCCGATTTAAAATACCGCTCTTTGGATCTCTGGGCTTCTCCGACAAAATATCCTTCTCCATTGGCTCCATACCGATCGCCAGCGCCGGAAGCGAATCTGTAAGCAGATTGATAAATAAAAGATGTACGGGCGCAAACGGCATCGGAAGCGCCATGATCGATGTATAGAGTACCGCCATAATTCCCGCCATATTGCCCGAGAGCAGGAACATAATCGCATTCTTAATATTCTTATAAACATTTCTTCCATTCGCAACCGCCCGTATGATCGTTGCAAAATTATCATCGGTCAGGATCATGGAGGCGGCATCCTTTGACACCTCTGTTCCCGTGATTCCCATCGCCACTCCAATGTCCGCCGCCTTTAACGCCGGCGCGTCATTGACGCCATCTCCGGTCATCGAAACAATATTTCCCTTTTTCTGCCATGCCTGCACGATGCGGATTTTATTCTCCGGTGAAACGCGCGCAAATACTGCGATCTTGGCGATCAGTTCCTCCAACTGCTCATCCGTCAGCGCATCCAGCTCCGTTCCCGTCATTGCAAGGCCTCCCTCCGTAAAAATGCCGATCTCCTTGGCAATCGCAACGGCTGTGATCTTATGGTCTCCCGTGATCATGACCGGACGGATGCCTGCGCGCTTCGCCTCGGCGACCGCTTCTTTTGACTCCTCGCGCGGCGGGTCGATCATCGCCACAAGTCCCAAGAAGGTAAACTCTCTCTCCTCCTCCAATGTAAGCGTCTCCTGTAATTCCCGATATGCAAACGCAAGCACACGCAGACCGTTCTCCGAAAACTGCCGGTTCATCTCCTCGATCCGTGCCCGGTCCTCCTTGGAAAGCTCCCTCACACCATTTTCATCCCAGATGCGCACGGTACGATCCAGCAGCACATCAAGCGCTCCCTTTGTCAAAACCGTCGGGATCCCGTGCAGCAAATATTTCGTACTCATCAGCTTTCGGTCAGAATCAAACGGAAGCTCCTCCCTCCGCTCCATCACCTCGCGAAAGAAATCATCATTGATATTGACCTTGCGCACCATTTCTAAAAGCGCAGACTCCGTCGGGTCGCCGATGACCTTTCCCTCCATGATCTTAGAATCATTATTTAAGATTGCGTCATACATCAGATAACGGTGGAGCTGCTGTTTGATGTCAAGCTCGTTTGGCGCAAGCGTCTGTCCGTTGATATAAATCTGCTTGACTGTCATTTTATTTTGCGTCAGCGTTCCCGTTTTATCCGAACAGATCACGGAAACACAGCCCAGACTCTCAACCGCTTTTAAATCCTTGATGATCGCATTTTCCTTCGCCATCTTCTGCGTTCCCATCGCCTGAACAATCGTCACGATAGAGCTTAATGCCTCCGGGATCGCGGCAACCGCCAGCGCAACTGCAAACATAAGGGAATCAAGCACCGGCATTTCACGATACAGGCTTAAACCAAACACGCCTGCACAGATAACTAAAATAATGGCTGCCAGCTTCTTTCCGAAATCATCGAGCGATTTCTGCAGCGGGGTTTTCTTCTCTGCCGCCGCATTCAGCATACCGGCGATCTTACCGATTTCTGTATGCATACCTGTTTCCGTAACGATGACCTCCGCCCTTCCATAGGTGACAAGACTTCCCGAATAAACCATATTCATACGGTCTGCCAATGCACACGCGTCCTCTATCACGCCCTCCCTTTTGTCTACGTTTGTGGATTCCCCCGTCAGAGAGCTCTCATTCACCTGCAGCGAATAATTTCTTATGATTCTTCCGTCCGCCGCAACAAGATCGCCCGCCTCCAGCAATAAAATATCACCCGGCACAACCTCTCTCGCCGGTATCTCCTGTTTTTCTCCGGCACGCAGAACCTTCGCATTGGGAGAGGAGAGACTTTTTAAACTATCTAAGGACTTTTCCGCCTTTTTATACTGTACTGTTCCAAGCACCGCATTGAGCACGATTACAACAAGAATTACCAGTGTGCTCTCCATATTTCCCGAAAAAGCGGAAATTGCCGCTGCGATGATCAGGATTACAACCAGCAGATCCGCAAACTGCCCCAGAAATACCTGCAGCATTGTTTTCTTCTTTCCCTCTGCAAGCACATTCTCTCCATAAGCTTCGCGGCGTTTCTTTACCTCCTCCTCATGCAGCCCGTTTCTTGTCGTCTCCATGTTTTCCATTACGTCTTCCGTAGAAATCTGATACCATTCTTTCATACTCTTTCCTCCACCTTTATTTTGTACAAAAATCTGCTGCCTGAAACCTCTTTTCGGCAAAAGGCTGCTCTGTGTATTTTTCCCGTAAATCAAGCGAGATTCCCCGGAGGGTGTTGTTCAGACATAAGATTTGGCGCAATCTCCTATGTCATAAAAAATAGTCTTCGCCTATTCAACTCCCCTGCCCCTCATTCAT
>URJS01000110.1 GCA_900548205.1 uncultured Roseburia sp.
TAGAATACCGCAGGCGATCTTTCCTATAAAGAACAAAGAATCCCGCTTGCGAGATTCTCCGCCTGCGGTAGGCCGCAACTGCAACACAGTTCCATTCCGCCGCAGTGCGATCCCCGGAGGGTTTTGCTTTATAGGGAGCAACGTTTCCTATAAAGTAAAAAACACCTGTGCTTGATAACCCCCTTGTCTGTCAAACAAGAGACTGTCACGCACAGGCGTCTTCCACAAACAACGAGCGACACGCTTCGCAAGCCGCTCTTATGTTCATAAAAATATTTAGATTTCCTCTCCGTCCTCCTCATCGGCAATCGCTGCTGCCGCTCCCGATACGGAGGAAACAACTGCTATCACAACAGCAATAATTACAATAAATAACAGCACTACCAAAAAAGTAATGAATCCGCCTTCCGTCATATGCTCATCTCCTCATCCTGTTTACTATTGTCTGATAGTCCAAGTATAGCACCATTAATTTGCACTTACAATACCATTTTCACAATCGAGCTCTACATATGCGCTTGATTTTAGAACTCCCAGCGCATTCTTTGCTCCGATCATAACCGGAATATCGAGACTAAGACCCGCGATCGCCGCATGGCAGCTCTCGCTCTCCGCCTCAACGATCAGACCGGACGCCGCACGCATCTGCTCCATCATGTGATTATTGGTATCGGAGGCAACGATAATATCCCCAACCTTAAAGTTTGCAAGATCCCCCTCGTCATGACAGACGCACAGACTTGCGCAAACCTTCTTTTTGTTGATTCCCTGTCCCTTGACAAGAATATGCCCCGCTACCTGTACCTTGATCAGATTTGTCGTGCCGGAAACGCCGAGCGGCACGCCGGCGGTGAGTACAACAACGTCGCCCTTGTCAATGATCCCCGCTTCCTCCGCGGTGTCCACTGCATAATCAAACAGCTCGTCTGCCTTATCCTTCTGCTCTAACAAAAGCGGTACGACGCCCCACGAGAGACCAAGCTGACGATAGACCTTCTCGGTCAGGCAGGCTCCGATGATCGGAGAATCGGGACGGTACTTCGATACCATACGAGCGGTACGCCCTGATTTACTTACCGTGATGATCGCCGCCGAATTCAAGTCTCCCGCCATCATACAGGTTGCATGAGAAATCGCATTTGTCACATCGGGATTGCTCATCACCTGACGCTGCCGAAAACGCTGCAGATAATTGATGTCCTGCTCCGTGCGGATCGCAATACGCACCATCGTCTTTAACGCCTCGATGGGGTATAAGCCCGCTGCCGTCTCCCCGGAAAGCATGATCGCACTCGTTCCGTCATAGATAGCATTTGCAACGTCTGTCGCCTCCGCCCTTGTCGGTCTCGGATGCTTCATCATCGAATCAAGCATCTGGGTCGCAGTAATAACCACCTTTCCGGCGCCGCTTACCTTCTTGATCATCATTTTCTGGATCACCGGCACGTCCTCAAGCGGAATCTCCACACCCATATCGCCGCGCGCAACCATGACGCCATCTGAAACGCGGATGATCTCATCCATATTCTGCACACCCTGCATATTCTCAATCTTTGCGATAATATGAATGTCCTCTCCGCCTTTTTCCTCTAAAATCTTACGGATCTCCAGCACATCATCCGCCGTCCGCACAAAGGAAGCCGCGATAAAATCATAATCATTTTCCACCGCGAAAACAATATCGCTGTAATCCTTCTCACTGATATACGGCATCGTGAGCTTTACGTTCGGCACGTTTACGCCCTTGCGGTTAGAAACTGTACCGCCGTTGATGACCGTACAGACAATATCCATCGGCACGCCGTCCTTTTCTGCCTTTGCCCCTGCCGCCGGCTGGATTTTCTTTACCTCCATGCCGATCAGTCCGTCATCAATTAAAATAGTATCTCCCGGCTTAACATCCTCCGGCAGGTTTTTATAGGTGATCGAGACACGCTTTTCATCGCCCGCTACCTCCTCTGTCGTCAGCGTAAAGGTCTGCCCATTCTTAAGCTCTACCTTTCCGTTCGCAAACTCCATCAGGCGGATTTCCGGTCCCTTCGTATCTAAAAGCGCCGCCACGGGACGATTTAACTCCTCCCGCAGTCTGCGCAGCATCTTAAGACGCCCCATCTGCTCCTCATGCGGTCCGTGGGAAAAATTAAACCGCGCAACATCCATGCCCTCCTCAATCAGGCTGCGCAGCACCTTTTCATCATCTGTGGAAGGTCCAAGTGTACATACGATTTTTGTTTTTCTAAACATTCTGTCCCTCTTTCTCTGTTTCTAAATTCCTATTCCCCGCCATTACATTCCTCTGACAGGAGTTCTCCCGCTTCAGGCTTCACTCACTTTGTGATCATCGTGCCCATACCGCCGGTAATATCCTCTGCATCCTTATGCAGCTTTGTGATCAGCACGGATCGGATCGCAGAATCGCCGATAAAGTCAACTGCCGCCTGAATCTTCGGCAGCATATCGTCTTCCCCAAACTGTCCCTCCTGCATATAGCGCTTTGCCTCCGACACCGTCATTGTACGGATCGGCTGTTCACGCTCTGTTCCAAAATTCAGACAGACCCTGTCCACACTTGTTAAGATCACAAGCATATCCGCGTCCAAAAGTTCTGCTAGCCTTCCTGCCGCAAGGTCCTTTTCAATGATCGCTCCTGCACCCTTTAGCTGATTTTCCTGCATGAGCACCGGAATCCCTCCGCCGCCGCACGCTATGACAATCTGATCCGCATCAAGCAGTGCGCGGATCGCATCAAGCTCCACAATATCAACAGGCTTTGGCGCGGCGACGATACGTCTCCAGCCATCTGCCTCATTTATCACCTGATTGCCCTTCTTCTCCTCTGCCTCGGCTTCCTCCTCCGTCATCACACGCCCGATCACCTTGCACGGCTTATAAAAAGCCTCGTCATACGGGTCTGCCGTAACCTGCGTGAGAATCGTTGCGACCGTCTTATAAATTCCTTTATTCAGGAGCTCTGCGCGAATCGCATTCTGTAGATCATATCCGATATAGCCCTGGCTCATTGCCGAGCATACCGACATGGGTGTCGGCGTATACTCCGGATGCAGTCTGCAAAACTCATTCATCGCCGTATGGATCATTCCAACCTGAGGTCCGTTGCTGTGCGTGATGACCACCTGGTAATCCTCGCGAATAAAAGCGGCGATCGCTCTTGCCGTACGTTCTGCCGCCTCCTTCTGCTCGGGCAGCGTTGTTCCCAGCGCCTCGTGCCCCAGTGCGATAACGATTTTCTTTTTCTTCATTTGCCCCTCCTCCATCCTTTGACCTGCTTTATCATAACATAACACTACCTGCGGTTCAATACAGCGCATTCCCTCTTTTCAAAATTAGAGCGGTCTCGGAAACTCTATGAATCCCATAGTTCCGCTCTTTTTTATT
>URJS01000111.1 GCA_900548205.1 uncultured Roseburia sp.
AAATAAAAAAGAGCGGAACTATGGGATTCATAGAGTTTCCGAGACCGCTCTAATTAAGAAAGAGGGGAGCGAGGGATTTCGCTCCCCTCCGCTATGTCTGCAAGGAGGTATCAATCTCTGTTCATTTTATTGAGCAGATCTGCCTTCATATCATAGAGCTTTTGGGAGAGGTCAACATAAACCTCATGCGGATTGACAAAGCGCTTTGTCTCCTCCCAGAGCGTGTCTTTTTCCTGTTCGCAGATCTGACGGATTTGCATTACATCCGGGGACTGATAGACAGTCTGACCGTTCTTAATGACGGGAAGGAGCATCTCGCGAAGCGTATAAGTACCGCCGGGAAGCCGTGTTTTTTTCCATGGAGCGGCAGGGTCAAAAAGCTTTAAGGTATCTGCCTCATCAAATACCTCGTCGACAAGGCAGATCAGGTCTGCCTTGATCTTTTTGGTTGCCTTATCATAAATGCGGTAAAATGTTTTATTTCCGGGATTTGTAACCTTTTCAATATTCTCGGAAAGCTTGATCTTTGGCTGGAAGGTGCCGTCCTTATCACGGATCGCGGCAAGCTTATACACGCCGCCAAATGCCGGATTATCCTTTGAGGTGATCAGATTTGTGCCGACCCCCCATGACGTGATCGCCGCACCCTGCTGTTTTAAGCTTTCGATGAGATATTCGTCTAAATCGTTGGACGCCGAGATTACCGCATCGGGGAAGCCGGCAGCATCAAGCATTTTTCGGACCTCTTTGGAAAGGTAGGCAAGGTCGCCGCTGTCCATGCGGATGCCATAATAGGTCAGCGGGATGTTGGCTTCCCGCATCTCGGTAAAGACGCGGATTGCATTCGGAATACCTGATTTTAATGTGTCATAGGTATCGACAAGTAAAATGCAGGCAGAGGGATAGAGGCGCGCGTATTCCGAAAAAGCAGTATATTCATCCGGGAAGCTCATGATCCAGCTATGTGCGTGCGTGCCGAGCACCGGAACGTCAAAAAGCTGTCCGGCAAGTACGTTGGACGTTCCCTTGCAGCCTCCGATGATCGCAGCTCTTGCGCCGTAAGTACCGGAGTCCGGTCCCTGCGCGCGGCGCAGACCAAATTCCATGACTCCGTCACCCTGCGCTGCATGGCAGACTCTTGCCGCCTTTGTGGCGATCAGGGACTGATGATTTAAAATATTTAAGACAGCCGTCTCAATAAGCTGCGCTTCCATGATCGGCGCTACTACCTTGATGAGAGGCTCCCGCGGGAAGATGACGCTTCCCTCCGGTACGGCATAAATATCGCCGGAAAAATGAAAGCCGCTTAGGTAGGTGAGAAAATCATCGTCAAAGATGCCAAGACTCTTTAGGTACCGGATGTCATCTGCATCAAAATGAAGGTGCTCGATATAGTCGATGACCTGTGCGAGCCCTGCGCAGATCGCATAGCCTCCGTCGCAGGGGGTGGTGCGGTAGAAGGCATCGAAAACAACGACGTCGTGATTTTGATTTTTAAAGTAGCCCTGCATCATGGTCAGCTCATAAAGGTCGGTCAATAATGTTAGATTTAATGTGCTCATATTTTACAGAACAAAATGTTCCGCTCCTTCCTCAATTATGCTATAATTATAACATTATCAGGAATAAAAGGAATAGTGAAAATATAAGAAAAATTAGGGATTGGTCAATTTTTTTGGAAAGTGTCCGGTTACAGGAGAAAAGGAGGTTCTATGAGAAGGGAACAGGCAATGGCATTGTTTGAGAAGGGGTATAATTGCGCGCAGGCTGTCGTTTTGGCGTTTGCGGACCTGCATGGACTTGATCAGACGACAGCTGCGGCATTAAGTTCCTCGTTTGGAGGAGGAATGGGCAGGCTGCGGGAGGTCTGCGGCGCGGTATCGGGTATGTTTTTGACGGCAGGAATACTTTACGGGTATGACGATCCAGGGGCATCGGAGGAGAAGGCGGAGCATTATGCACGCATACAGGAGCTTGCGGCAGAATTTGAAAAAAGAAACGGCTCTATCGTATGCCGGGAGCTGCTTGGATCAGGCAGAAAGAGGGATGAGCCGACACCGGAGGCGCGCACGGCGGAATATTATAAAAAGCGTCCCTGCAAAGAATTGGTTGGCGATGCCGCGGAGATTTTAGAAGGCTATATCAAAGAGCACCCAATGATACGAGAGAGGAGCGGGGGCTGAAAAATCAAAGAGAGGATTTTTTTGGCTGCGGGCTTGTGCGCACACGTCAAAGCCTGCCGTGTACAAAAAGCGTGTGCACATGGAGGAGAAAGCAATGATGATCAGAAACACACGGATGGAAGAATTAGAAGAAGTCATGTGCATTTATGCGCAGGCGGCGCAGTATATGGCGCAGACAGGGAATCCCAATCAGTGGGAGCTTGGGTATCCGCAGAGGGAGCTGATTGCCGATGACATCGGGCGTGGCGTCAGCTATGTGCTGGAGCATGAGGGGCAGATCGAGGCGGTTTTTGCTTATATGGAGGGCGAGGATGCAACCTATGCGAGGATTGAAAACGGCGCATGGCGAAGCGCTGGCCTTTACGGAACGGTTCACCGGCTGGCATCCGCACGCAGACAAAGAGGTATGGCAAGGCAGTGCTTTTTGTGGTGTGGGGAGCAGGCGGCGGCACATGGCTGCAGCAGTCTTAGGGTCGATACGCATATGGATAACCGGGTGATGCAGCACATATTAACGTGTGGGGGATTTGCATATTGCGGAGTGATCCGTTTGGCAGACGGCGCGCCGCGTCTTGCATATGAGAAGGTTTTGTGCCGGAGCGTGCCGCCTGCAGGAAACACTGCGGCAGAATGGAGTCAGCCGGTACAGTGGAGCACATCTGCACAGTGGAATCAGTCCGCACAGTGGAATCCGGCGATGGAAACAAAAGATAAGAAAAAGGGAGACGGGATTGCAATTGGCGTGGCGTCTATGGTGCTTGGAATTGTGTCACTGCTGATGTTTTGCACCTGTCTGAATTTTATCTTTGCAATCACAGCGATCGTGCTTGGAATTGTACAGCTGAATATAAATAAGGAAAAAAGCGGAGCCATTGTTGGAATTGTGACAGGTGCGGTCTCGCTTGTGCTTTCCATTATTTTATGGATGCTGTTTATCATCAGTGCACCGACAGATACTTATTATGACAGCTATGATTCCTACTATGATTATTATGACAATTATGACTCCTATGATTATAACGATTCCTATTATGAGAGTAGTCTCGGAAACACAATGCATAAAGGATGAGATTTTTGCATACAGGGCG